>VBAB01000650.1 GCA_005888525.1 Alphaproteobacteria bacterium | reverse complement strand
CTCCGGGTTCGCAGGTGGATCGCACCGAGCAATCCTGCCGCGATCGCAAGCGCGTCGAGATGCTGTTCGCTCACCTCAAGCGCATCCTCCGGCTCGGCTTTACGCGGCCCACGCGCGGCACAGGACGAGTTCGCGCTCGAAGCCATCGCCCAGAACCTGCTCCCGTATCCGGTTGTCAAACACCCAGATGAGCTTGAGCCCATCCTCCTGGTGATCGAGCACGGCCTCGTCGAGCACGATCAGGAGATCGCGATCGGGCAGCGGCAGGCAATTGTGCGTGCCGCCGCCGAACGGCGGCGACCAGTTGCGGTGGGTCACGAGCTTCGGACGCGTGCGGTCGGCGACATCGATCACCACCATGCCGGCGTCGCGCCAGGCGGCGTAGGCTGTGTCGCCGTGCACGTTCGCATGATGCAGGCCGTACCGGCTGGTCGCCGGCCATGACGGTGTCTCGGCGGCGGCCTGGTTCATGCCGGGAATCCACCAGCGCCCGGCCTCGCGCGGATTAGCAGGGTCGCTCATGTCGACCGTCATGAAAATGTAGTCGGTGAAGCCATCGAGCAAAGCCGACACGTAGGCCCAGCGCCCGCCCGTGTACCAGATGCGGTGGATGCCGCCGCCGTCCACGGCCATGAAGCCGATGAGCCGCGGCGCCTCGGGCTTGGAGATGTCGTAGACCGCAAGCCCCGCGGTCCAGTCGCGCTGGCTGCTCTTCCTCTCCGCCGTACCCAATACCTTGCCGAGCTGCCCCCTATAGTAGGCTTTCTCGTCGGCAAACTCGACGAACATGTCCTTGGCGTTGACGACCAGCAGCAGGTCGTCGTGGGACTGCAGGTGGATATTCCAAGTGTTGGGTGGGGCGGGAAAGTAGTTGACCGCGCGAGGGTTCCTGGCGTCACGTACGTCGACCACGCTGAAGCCCTTGGAGAACATGTGGCCGATGTAGGCGTAGCCGCGATGCACCATGATCTGCACGCCGTCGGGCCTGCCGCCCTGGTCGCAATGGCCGATAATGCGCATGTTGTGCGCGTAGTCGGGCTTTGGCAGATCGGCGCTCATCGATAGGCATCCAGGAAGTTCGGCACAGCGATCCAGTCCATCATGGCGCGCGGATCCTGCAGCATCGCGTGCATGGCACGGTCCTCCTCGGTCTGCAGGTTGACACCCATGTGGGTGCCGAGCTTGCGGCTGTGCTTGACGATGGTCTCGCCGATCGGCTGACGTACGCGGTTGTATGCGGCGAGCGCAGTATCGATATTGTCGTGGTCGCGCAGTGCATTCGCCAACGCCTGCGCGTCACAGCCTGCCTTGGACACACCGAAGCCCATGTGTGGGCGCGCGTTGGATGCCGCGTCACCCACCAGCGCCACGCGGCCCGACACGATATGCGGCGCGACGAAATCGTAGATGGGCGTGAAGAACGGCTGCTCGATCACCCGCAGGCAATCATTGATGGCGGGCGGCAGCGCGTGCTGGCCCTCGTCCCGCAAGGTGGCAATTAGGTCCCTGCGGATCAGCGGCGGCGGTACTGAATAGTCGTGCTGGTGGCCGCGGTCGTCGACGCACATCTCCTTCAGCAGATGCGGGTCCGCCACACGATACCAGATGAAGTTGAAGCGCCGATGCCCCGGTCGCAGGTCGTCGTTGAAGCCCGCGATCGGATAGCAAATCACCTGCTGCTGCGGCGGTAGGAAGAAGGAGAAGTAGGGAAACACCTCCTCCAGCGCGCGCGGCGACAGATCGGCTTCGTTGGGTGCGCCGCGCCAGATGTAGTAGCCGGCATAGATCGGCTGCACGTCGGGCTGGATCGCGGCGCGCACTCCGGAGCGGACACCATCGCCGCCCACGAGGATGTCGCCATGTTCGACCCGTCCACCGGAGAAATGCACGCGCACGCCGGAGCCATTCTGCTCGACGTGCTCGAAATTCCAGCCGAGATGGTAGTGCGCGGGGTCGACGGTCTCGCGCAACAATCGCTGCAGACGATCCCAGGAGGTCAGGATCTGCGGCAGACGTTTCTCTGCGATCACGCACCCGGCACGGTCAAGCGCGATACGTCGCTCGACCTCGACACCGAGATCGCGGATGCTGGCGCCGCTGCTTTCGAGCGACTGCAGCAGCTCCGGGTG
>VBAB01000649.1 GCA_005888525.1 Alphaproteobacteria bacterium | reverse complement strand
CACCGCGGCATGGGCAAGCGCTTCGGCATGGATGTGCGCTGGTTCGATCCCAAGGCGGGCGATGGCTGCGATGGTGCGATCAGCTGGGCGCTCTATACCAAGGACAAAGCCTTCTTCGAAGCGCCGCCCGTGAAGGCCGCGATCTCGAACTGGCGCGACGGCAGCCGCAGACCCGACCTGGTGTGGACCGACAGTGACAGCAACCTGATGAGCATCATCAACTGGCGCGAGGCGCGCTAAGTGTCCCGCCTGGCCGGATATGCATCGAAGAAGGCTGCGCAATCCGGAGTTGTCGTATAGCCTCCTCATCAAAGGCGCAGCGCGGCGACAGGGGAGCATCAAGTGGCCACGACCGTCGAGGTGCTAGCGGACGCATTCAAGGCGGCGGGCACGCCGTTTATCGTCGGCCACCCGGGCGGCGAATCGGTGGAGCTGATGGAAGCCGGCCGTCAGCGCCAGATGCGCTTCTTGCTGATGAAGCAGGAGGTCGCCGGCGCCATGCTGGCCGCCACGTGGGGGGAGATCACCGGCAGCCCCGGCGTGTGCCTGTCCACCCGTGGTCCTGGCGCCGCCAACATGGTCAACGGCGTCGCCCACGCGCTGCTCGACCGAGCCCCGCTGATCGCCATCACCGACGCCTACTCGCGGCCCACCTATGAGACCGGCCTGCGCCAGCGCATCAACCAGCTGGCTGTCTACGCGCCGCTGGTCAAGTGGAGCACGACCATCGATGCCAAGACCGTGAGCCAGCAGGTACGCCGCGCCATGCGCACGGCGACCGCCTTGCCTCCGGGCCCCGTGCATTTCGAGCTGCCACAGAGCGAGACTACGCGCGAGGCCGGCGCGTACGCAGCCGAGTCGCCGCTGCTGCCGAAGATCATCAACTCCAGGCCCGACCGCTCGGACCTGAAGCCGGCGCTCGACATGATCGCGCGCTCGAAGCGGCCGATCCTCATCGTCGGCCTCGGCGTGCTCTGGGCAAAGGCCTCGCCGGAGCTGGTGCAGCTCGCCGAGCGGATCGGCGCACCGGTGCTGACGACGCCCAAATGCAAGGGCGCCATCCCCGAGGACCACGCCCTGCGCGCCGGGTGCATCATCGGCGGGCTGATCGAGCGCAACCTCGTGAATGCCGCGGACCTGATCGTCACGGTGGGCCTCGACGCCGTCGAGCTGCAGCCGAAGCCCTGGCCCTACACGCTGCCCGTGCTGGCCTTGTCGGGCACGCCGAGCCTCGACGCGCTCGTGCCCGCCGAGCCCGAGGTCGTGGGCGATCTGAAGACCATCCTGGCCGGACTGGCGGAATGGGCGACGGCCGGGAGCAACTGGGGCGAGAAGGCCGCCAAGACCTTCCGCGATGACGTGAACAAGGCGCTCGACACGCCGAGCAAAGGCCTCTCGCCGCAGCGGGCGATGGAAATTGCGCGCGCCGTCCTCCCGCGTGACACCATTGCGACCTGCGATGCGGGCGCGAGCCGCCTGCTCGTCGTGCAGAAATGGCAGTCGTATGGGCCGCGCGAGTTTCTGGGCTCCAACGGGCTCGGCTCCATGGGCTACGCCGTGCCGGGCGCGATGGGTGCGCGCCTTGCGCATCCAAACCGCCCCATCGTCGCCTTTGTCGGCGACGGCGGCTTCATGATGTCGGTTGCCGAGCTGCAGACCGCGCAAATCGAGAAGCTGCCCTTCATCGCCGTCGTGTTCGACGACCAGGAGATCGGCCTCATCCGCGTCAAGCAGGAGATCAAGGGCATCCCGCGCCACGGCGTGAAGATCGGCGGCGTGGACTGGGAGAAGCTCGGCCACGCGTTCGGCTGCGACGCGGCAGTCGTGGAAACCGAGCAGGCGCTGGGCGACGCGCTGGGAGCGGCGCTGAAATCCGGCCGCACGACGGTGATCGGCGCCCGCATCGACCCGTCGGGCTATGTCGCGCAGTTCAACGCGCTGCGGGAGCTGTGATGGCGTAGGTTGGGCCGAGCGAAGCGACGACCCAACGCGTCTTGCTCGCGACTTGTGTTGGGTCAGCGGTCACGCTCGACCCGACCTACGCCAGGCCGCCCGTTCGGGCTCCCACACATCGAGTGAGGCGCAGGGCACACTTGCGCAGAGGCTTCCTCGCGCGCACATCGCGACCCATGCTACACCGGCTCGCCACCGCACACGCCCGAGCACCAACCCGCATGCCCTTCGTTGCCGTCACCGGCCGCCAGATCGAATACCGCATGATCCCGGGCGACCACGCGCAGCCAACCTTGGTGTTCCTGCACGAGGGCCTGGGATCGGCGACCCTGTGGCGCGACTTCCCCGACAAGGCGGTGGGGCGGCTGGGCGCGCGGGCGCTCGTCTACTCCCGCTTCGGCTACGGCCAGTCGGACGGGCTGGTCGCCGAGCGCACGCCCCGCTTCATGCACGAGGAGGCGCTGGACGTCCTGCCCGCCCTGCTCGGTCAGTTTCGCATCGAGCGCCCGCTGCTGGTGGGGCATTCGGACGGGGCCTCGATCGCGCTCATTCACGCCGCGGCTTCCGGGCGGCCGGTTGCCGGCCTCGTGCTGATGGCGCCGCACGTGTTCGTCGAGCCCATCACGGTGGCGAGCATCGCCCGCATCCGCGAGACCTATCGCACGACCGACCTCGGGGCCCGGCTCGCCAAGTATCACGCGCGCGTCGACGATGCCTTTCTCGGCTGGGCCGACACCTGGCTGCGGCCGGAGTTCCTGGCGTGGTCGATCGAGGATCTGATCGCCGACGTGCGCCGGCCGATGCTGCTGATCCAGGGCCGCGACGACGAGTACGGCTCGCTCGCACAGCTCGACCGCATCGAGGCGCATGCGCAGGCGCCGGTGTCGCGGCTGGTGCTCGACCGTTGCGGCCACTCGCCCCATCGCGACCAGGAGGCCGCCGTGCTGGATGCCATCGCCGCTTTCGCGCGGAGCCTTGCGGCGTGATCTGTGGCCCACGCGTCCACCCGGTCCGTGGATAGGCCGCCGGAGCCAGGGTTTGCCGAACACGTCTCTCGACCCGGCAACCCCAGGCGAGGTATAAGGCCCACTGCGAGACGTCGGGATGCCAGATTCGTGCGCCAGATCCCGCCACAGCGGCCAAGCCGCCGACCACACCGGCAGGCCCCGTAGCTCAGCGGATAGAGCACCTGATTCCTAATCAGGGGGTCGCAGGTTCAAGTCCTGCCGGGGTCGCCAATGAAATCAATGGGTTAAGCTGTCGATCGGCGTCCAATCCTGACCCACCAAAAGCACGTGCCAGTGCCAAGCCTTCCGGCACTACGCTTCGCTACGTGCCTCCAGCCTTGGCACTGCGTCGTCACAACCTAGAGGGTGGTCAACTCTTCGACGCCGATCCTGG
>VBAB01000648.1 GCA_005888525.1 Alphaproteobacteria bacterium | reverse complement strand
ATCCGCAAGGGCGATGCCGAGGTGCACGCCTGGGCGCTGATGGGCATCTCCGACATGGTCGGGCGGCGCTTCGCGCTGTGGGATGGCAAGACGCCGCTGAAGCGCGTGGCCGATGCGGCCTTCGAGCTGGTTGCGAAGGGGCTTGCCCCGACCAGCGATTGATGGCCACTGAACGCACCCAATGCTGCGGTGTGATCCCGGTGCTTGCCTGCCCTCGGGCTTGTTCCGAGGGCCTGCCCTCGGGCTTGTTCCGAGGGTCACCGGGATCCATCGTGCGACTTGCTCCGGCCCCAGATGATGGCTGGATACCGGGGACAAGCCCCGGTATGACAACCCACTCCCTGCGTCACCTCCTTATTTAAAAAGAGGCCGTGCCCCGGAGGAGCGCATGCACACCGTGTTCGACTTTGCGGCCAAGCGCGCCGAGTTGGCGCCGGACGCGATCGCGTTCGAGGAGGCGGAGGGCGGGCGGCGGGTGACGTTCGCCGAGTTCAACGAGCGAGCGGAGCGTGGCGCGGCGGCGCTGGAGCGGATGGGCGTCGCCGCCGGGGAGCGCGTCGCCATCCTGTGCCACAACTCGATCTCCTTCTTCGAGTTGCTGTTCGCGTGCGGCAAGGCCGGCGCGATCCTGGTGCCGCTCAACTGGCGCCAGACGCCCGCGGAGCTGGTGCCGATCCTGGCCGACTGCGGCGCGCGCCTGCTGTTGCACGATGTGGCCACGGCGGAGCTGGCAACGGCGTTGGGAAAATCGGCCGATCTGCGTCTGCTCCCGTTTGTCGATTACGACCGTCTGCTGTCGGGCCTACCCCCACCCCTAACCCTTCCCCGCAAGGGGGAGGGGAATTTCCGCGAACCCCTTGGAAGCGGGCGCGACACCGCCTGGCCGACGGACCGCACCTGGTATCTGCTCTACACCTCCGGCACCACCGGCCGCCCCAAGGCCGTGATCCAGACCGTCGGCATGGCGCTCGCCAACTATGTAAACGTGCAACAGGCGACGAGCCTCGGCGGGGCCGACC
>VBAB01000647.1 GCA_005888525.1 Alphaproteobacteria bacterium | reverse complement strand
CCCTCATTCACAAGATGTGCGAAACCCTGCGCGTCTCGCCCAACGAGCTGCTGGGCTTTGCGGACCTCAGGCATCATCCAAGCGGCGTGCCGGGCCTTGCCGAGACGTCGCTGGAGGAAATCTCGCGCGGGCATGACGGGGAGGCGAGCGGCAAGGGGGCGGATCCAGTGAGCTCGCTGGCCTGGAACCTGGCGGCGGAGGCGGTGGGCATCCGCCAGGAGCACGGCGGCAGGTCCAAGGCGGCGGCCGATCCCCTGGCGATGCTGCGGGAGACCGGCGCGCTCTTCGGCAGTCTGCAGGCCGAGCCGTTCCAGACGGTGGCCGCCATCCTCAACGATACCGCGCTGAAGGACGTCGACGCCAAGCACAAGGCCAAGCTCGCCGAGCTCATCCAGGCCTTTACCAGCAGAGTCAGCGACGCCGCCAAGCGGCGGGGACGCTGAGCAAGATCGATGCTGTCTTGTGTCGGCCGTGGGGTCGGTGATTGCGCTGGCATGGCATCGCCGTCAGCGCGATGGTCGAGTTTCGGCCATTATTCTCAGTACCTTCATAGCCGCGGCGAACGAGCAGAACCCCCGATCGCGAAGAGGGCGCTATCGGCGGGCTACCTTGGGGAGCCCCCTCCGTGACCAAGTTCATAGCCGTCTCCAATCGTCGGGGCGGCGTGGGTAAGACCACATTGACGATGATGCTGGCCTACGGCTTGTCGGTAGCGCGGCGGCAGAAAGTCCTCCTCGTCGATCTGGACGCGCAGGCGAGCACATCGATCATCATGATGGGCCATCAGCGCTGGCGCGCGGCGCGCGAGGCTCACCGCACCACCTCGGGGCTCCTCAGCCGAATAGTCACCGATGAAGCCATCGGCTGCAAAGACTACATCTCGCATGGGATAGGCGATGTGGCCCTTGCCGACGGAAAGGCGCCGGCACTCGACATCATCCCGAGCGCCCACGACCTCGACGACAAGGAAGCGCTGCTGATGATTGCGCAGCAGGCCCGCTTTCACAAAATCAGCGACGCGTTCGACAACATGCAGGACCGGATGGGCAGGATCATCCGATCCTCCGAAGGAGCCTACGACCAGGTCATTATCGATTGTGCCCCCGGCCTTTCACAGCTGGTCTGGGGAGCCCTGCGCGTCGCCGACCTCGTGCTCGTCCCCTACATCCCCGACAGAACGGCGGAGGACAACGTCGGCTGGCTCGCACACCGCCTGAGGGAGATCGGTACACCCAAGGTCTTCACTGTTCCCAATCGCGTATCGGGCCAGGACGGCCGCGCCCAAGGGATCGTGGCGGCGGTAAGCGGCAGGTATCCACCGCTCGGGATTCAGATTCCGGCTGCCCAGCCGCTCGCCACCGCGCTCGACTACCGGGAAAAGGTAGGCTCCCTCGCGTCGAAGTTCGGGTCGGCGGTCCAGCACGTCAATGGCCTCGCCGATGGCGTGCTCAATCTCGTCAATAAGCCCGTTGCGGTGGCCGCCGAATGAGTGAAGCCGTCCACGAGACCCTGCGCCGGCTGTTCGACGCTGTCCTCAGGGAAGCGCAGCAAAATCCGGCTCTGGCAGAGAAACTCGCGCAGGCCATTGGCGAGGATGTCGGCTCACTTCGACGATCGCCCAAGCGCACAGGCAGCCGAGCCTTCGATGCTGCGCAAGTCCACGCCATCAACATTCTGCGGCTGCATGGCGAATCTGCCCTGCGTG
>VBAB01000646.1 GCA_005888525.1 Alphaproteobacteria bacterium | reverse complement strand
GGCGCGATCAGCAGCAGCACGATTTGTGCGCCGTCGAGCGCGGTGAGCCGCTCGGCGGCCCGCAGCAGGGAGGGCAGGCGATCGGCGTCCTCCACCGCAATGACGGTCGGGCCGGTGACGCGCCGCGCCCTGGGGCCGACCATGACGAGGCCCGTGGCGCCGGAGACCTCGACCAGCAGCTGCCTGAGGAGGGCGCAGTTGCCGCCGGCGAACGGCTCGGCCAGCGCCACCACGTTCCAGGGCCCGGATTCGGCGCACGCGACCGACAGCGCGCGCAGCGGCTCGTCGCGCACCACGCGCGAGCGCAGCGGCACCTCCGCCAGCCGGGCCAACGCCTCGAGCTGGCGCCGCGCGCCCTGCGCCGCGAGCCGCAGGTCCTGCGTCATGCCGGCCGCCGACATGGACCGGCTCCGCCGCCCGGTCAGCGACACCTCGCGCACGAAGCCGTAGGCCGCGCAGTCGAACAGCTGCTCGTCCTCGACGAAGATGCTCTCGATCTCCGATTGGAAGGCCCGCGCGATGCGCACCGCCGCCTCCAGGGCGATGGCGCTCGGGTGCGCCGACCCCAGCTGCAGGACCACCCGGCCCTGGTTCTCTCCCGTCTCTGCCACGTGCGCGATCATTGCGTTTCCCTCACGCCCTCGCTGCCATTGCCCGCGCCCTTGGCAAAGCCGCGCGCGCGCTCTGCAAACGTCCTCAGCTTGTCTTCCACCAGGCGGTTGATGGTTCCAGCCGGGAAGCGCCCCTCGGCGCCGCGCTCGCCCGCCTTGACGCCGGTCAGGATCTCGATGCCCTCGTCGATCGTGGCAACGGGATAGATCGAAAACTGCCCGTGGCGGGCGGCATCCACCACGTCTTCCCGCAGCATCAGGTGCTGCACGTTCGATCTGGGGATCAGCACGCCCTGCTGCTCGTTGAGCCCCCGCTCGCGGCAGATGTCGAAGAACCCCTCGATCTTCTCGTTGACCCCGCCGATCGCCTGCACCTCGCCCCACTGGTTGACGGAGCCGGTGACGGCCAGCGACTGGCGGATGGGCTGTTCCGCCAGCGCCGAGAGCAGCGCATAGAGCTCGGCGGAAGAAGCGCTGTCGCCATCCACGCCGCCGTAGGACTGCTCGAACACCAGGCTCGCGGCCAGCGCCAAGGGCCCCTCGAGGGCATAGCGCCCCGCCAGGAAACCCCACAGGATCATCACGCCTTTGGAATGCAGCGGGCCGCCCAGCTTCACCTCGCGCTCGATGTCGGTGACGCGGCCGGAGCCCAGGCGCACGCGGGCCGTGATGCGGTTCGGCCGCCCGAACGCGAAGGCGCCGAGCTGGAGCACGGACAGCCCGTTGATCTGTCCCACCTGGGCGCCTTCCGTATCGACCAGCACGACGCCGCGCGCGATCGTCTCCTGCGCCCGGTCGCGCAGCCGGTCGGAGCGCTGGATCTGCTCCTCGATGGCACGCGCCACGTCCTGCCGGGTCGTCAGCTTGCGCTTGGCCTCACCGGACCAATAGTCGGCCTCGCGCGCGATGTCGGCGATGCGGCCGATCTCGATCGACAGCTTCTCGCGATCCTCCGCCAGCCGCGCGCCCTCGTCGATGAGGCGAGCCACGCCCGCGGCATCGAAGGGCTTCAAGTTGTGCTCCTTGACGATCGAGGCGATCAGCCTGGCGTAGGAGTGGTCATTCTCCGACGAGCGGGCAATGCTGTCGTCGAAATCCGCCTGCACCTTGAACAGGCCCCCGAAGTCGGGATCGGCGGCGGCGAGCATGTAATAGAGCTCGCGGTCGCCGAACAACACCACCCGCACATCCAGCGGGATGGGCTCGGGATCGAGAGTCTGAGTGGAAATCAGGCTGAAGCCAGAGGCCTCGCCCTGCGACTCGATACGGATCTCGCGGGTCTTGATGGCGCGCTTCAGAGCCTCCCAGGCAAACGGGGAGAGCAGCACCTTGCGTACGTCGATCAGCAGGTAGCCGCCATTGGCGCGGTGCAGCGCGCCGGGCTTGATCAGCAGGAAATCGGTGACCAGCGTGCCCATCTGGGCGATGTGCTCGACCCGGCCGATGATATTGCCGTGCGTGGGATTGAGCTCCTCGACGACCGGCCCCCCGGCGGGAGGCCCATCGCCGTTGGAGACCATGACGTTGACCATGTAACGGCGGAAGCGGGCATCGTGGGCGGTATCCAGCGGCCGCTTGACGATGACGTTCTCCTCCTCGCCGGTGCTGAGAAAGAGGGCGACGTTGTGGATCAGGTCGCGGCCGGCGGCGCGCACGTAGTCCCTAGCCGCCGGCACGTCGGAGAAGGAGGCGAGCAGATCGCCGAGCGCCTCGTCGACGGCATGCTTGGCGACGTCCTCGTTGAGCTCGCTCAGCTGGGCGCGCCGGTTCTTGTCGGCCTTGGGCAGGCGTTCCAGGATCGTGGCCAGCTCTTTCTGCAGCGCCTCGATCTTGGTCTCCACCTCTTTGCGCATGGTCTCGGGAAGCGCATTGAAGACCTCGGGCTTGACGACCTTGCCCTCGTGCATGGGGGCCATGGTGAAACCGGTCGGCGTGCGCAGGATGGCGATGTTCTGGGATTGCGCTTTGGTGTTCAGCGCCTCCAGCGCTTCCTCCTGGCCCGACCGGAACTGCTCGTCGATGACGCGGCGGCGGACCTGATAGTCCTCGCTTTCGAACCGCGCCGGCAGGACGCTCCTGAGCTCGTCGAGCGTCGCCACCATGCCCCTGGCGAGCGCCTTACCGCGCCCGTGCGGTAGCTGCAGCGCCTTCGGCCGGTTGGGGTTTTCGAAATTGTAGACGTAGACCCAGTCGGCCGGCGTCGGCGCCTCGGCGGCCTTGGGTCCCAGGTGGGCCTTGACGGCGGTGGTCTTGCCCGAGGCCGCCGGGCCCAGCACGAAGATGTTGAAGTCGTGGCTCTTGATGTTGG
>VBAB01000645.1 GCA_005888525.1 Alphaproteobacteria bacterium | reverse complement strand
TGAGGTCGACATCGAGCTCCCCAGTGATCTTCAGGTAGTCCGCGGTCCAGGGATTTCCCATGGAGTTGAACAGGTTGACCCCGCCGCCGCCGGCAATAGCGATCAGCGGGTCTGCCAATGCGGCCTCCCGCTTGAATTTCATCGGGGCGAGGTGAAGCCGGGCCAGCGTGCCCACGACTTCGAGGTGGCTCAATTCCTCAGTACCGATATCCATGAGCAGATCTTTGCGGGCCGGGTCCTCGCAATTGAGACCCTGGATCGAATACTGCATGGCCGCGGCGAGTTCGCCATTAGCACCGCCGAATTGCTCTAACAGCATATTGCCGAAGCTGGGATCCGGTTCGTCGACGCGGACTGTGTACATCAGTTTCTTGACGTGGTGGTACATGGGGAATGAGGACCTTACAGCGAGATTTTGCGTTGGCGCAGAGCTAACGCGAGCAAGGTCCGCCGGTTCCACTTCTCTGCGGGCTGACAGACAAGGGTTGTCTCGTGCAACCGACTGTCGCTGACACGACCGGCAGGAACTCAGCTGAGCCTGTGCCGTTTAGACGAGTGATGCCGACACAAGCGCCAAAACAAGCGAACCTGCCCGCACACGGAGCCGCGCGCCTGCCCACTGCCGACATCGCAAGCTACAATCTCGAACTCGAGGACGAAGACGGCTTTATCGGCGATAAGGCGAGCAAAAGGGCCTTCCGTGAGGCTCTGGATGATGTGCGCGCGACACTACGAAAGGCTGGATTGGATCCGCTAGGCAAGAAGGCAAGCGACGAGATAAGCAAAAAGAAGCTCGATGCGGTTCTCGCCACGGGCGATGCGGAGGCGGGCGCGGTGGTGCAGAGCGCTGTGGAGATGTTTGCTTGCCGACTCGCCGATGTTATCAAGAGGTTTCTGCGGCAAAAGTCCTGGCGCAAGGCTGAACGCATCGTGTTTGGCGGGGGATTTCGCGCTAGCCGTGTCGGCGAACTCGCCATTGCCCGGGCCGGCATTCTTCTCAAGGAAGACGACGCCGATATCGTTTTCCAGCTCATCCACAATGATCCCGATGAAGCCGGGCTCCTTGGAGCGGTACACCTGCTGCCGCCATGGATGGTGAAAGGATACGACGGGATCCTTGCGGTTGATATCGGTGGCACCAACATTCGTACCGGCATCGTTGAAATGAACCTGCGCAAGGCCAAGGACCTCTCGAAAGCCTGCATCTTCGATATGCATCTGTGGCGGCACCATGATGAGGATGACATCAAACGCGATGAAGCAGTCGAGCGGATGGCGAAGAAGCTCAAGGCTTTGTGCAGCAGCGCAAAAAAGGCCAACCTTCTGCTGGCCCCAGTCGTTGGTGTCGGTTGCCCTGGTATCATCGCCGAGGATGGCGGCATCAAGCGGGGTTCACAGAATCTTCCGGGTAATTGGGAGAGCAGCAGGTTCAATCTCCCGCGCGCTATCCAGAAGGTCATTCCGCGTATAGGCGACCAAGAGACTGTGGTCCTCATGCATAATGACGCTGTCGTGCAAGGCCTGAGTGAGTTGCCGTACCTGGACGACTGTAAGCGGTGGGCTGTGCTGACGATTGGCACAGGACTGGGCAATGCAAGCTTTTCGATGCGGAAGAAGAGGAGGGCTTAAGTTTCAGAGCGGGGGAGGCCAATCCGTTCAGCCAATTCCCTCACCTCCTCAAGCACGAGGTCGCAACCCGTGTCTTTGAGAACGCGCTCGGAGAACCCGCCGGTAAGGACGCCGGTCGCCTGCATTCCCAGGGCGGTTGCAGCCATGGCGTCGTAAGGCGTATCACCTACGGCCGTGGCGGTCCCCGGCTCCATTACACCAAGCTTTTGAAGAGCCGCATGGTAGAGATCCGGGTGCGGTTTTCCCTTCTCCACATCATTGCCGCAGGCAACGGCGTCGGTAAGCTCCAATACGCGCATGGAATGGTCATAGGACCTGAGCTCGTCCTTTTTACACGTGGTGGCGATCCCTAGCGCGAAGCCTCGCTGCTTAAGCGTCTTGAACAACTCGCGCACTCCGTTGAAAGGGCGGGCCAAGGCTAGGTAGTCCCGGCGGTACCGATCTCCTTGCGCTTTGAGGAGCCCTTCCTTGTGTTTCTTGGATTGGTCAGGCAAAAGGCGCTCGAGCATATCGGCGCCGTCCATTCCTGAGTAACGTTGCAGCTCGGCGAGGGCGATGTCATGGCCGGCCCCTTCGAGCGTTTGTTTCCAGCTGTCGAGGACATGGGGCACGCAGTCCACCAGCGTCCCCTCGACGTCGAAGATAATGGCAGCAAGCGGCATCGGATCGATCCAAGGTCGTTACCTCAATGCGCGGGGCCTCCATGGGTTCCAGGAACGGAGGACACAGATGTCACGTTCAAGACGGCATGGATGGCGCGGAACGGCTCAAGATTGCCCTCGACGAGAGCCGGATGCTCGTGCTCGGCTCACAGGTGCTGTTGGGATTTCAGTTCCGCAGCGTTTTTCAGGACGCGTTCGAGCAGCTACCCGCCCGAACAAAGCTCTGGGACGGCTTGGCACTCCTGCTGATGGTCGTTGTGGTGGGATTGCTGATCGCACCGGCCATCCATCATCGCGTGGTCGAGAACGGCGAGGCAACCCAGCGCATGCTGCGCGCGGTGACCATCGTCATGGGCATGGCCTTGGTGCCGTTTGCCCTGAGCCTCGGCATCAACGTTTTCCTTGCCTTGCAGCGTGTGACTACTATTCCCTGGCCGTCGCTCTTTGGTGTCGCTGCAACAGCCACAGCTCTCGTTTTTTGGTTTGGCATCGAGTGGCTCGCTGTGGCCCGAAAAGGTGGGAAGGATGTAAAGATGCAGAACGAGCATGTACCACTTGCGAAGAAGATAGACCAATTGCTCACGGAAGCCCGGGTCATACTGCCCGGTGCTCAGGCTCTCCTTGGCTTTCAGCTATCCGTCGTCTTGACCGAGGCATTTGACAAATTGCCGTCGTCTTCCAAAAGCGCTCACGCCGCCGCGCTCGGTAGCGTTGCACTATCCACCATCCTCTTGATGGCTCCCGCTGCCTATCACCGCATCGTCTACGCAGGAGAGGCATCAGAAGATTTTCTTAGGTTGGGAAGCAGGTTCATCCTGGCTGCCACGGCAGCACTCGCTCTGGGTCTCGCGAACGATGTTTATGTTGTCATGGCCAAGATCGCGGGTTCAGTCCAAGTGGGCATCGCCAGTGCCGCCTTCTCGCTGGCTATATTGATCGGACTTTGGCACGTTTCCCCCGCTGCCATTCGCGTGTACCGGGCGAGATGCGCATAGCCGACTGCAGATTGCTCGTCGCACGGATGCGGTGTAAGCACAAGTTTGCTACTGTCTCATCAGGCAGCCTCGCGTTTGTGACGCCGCC
>VBAB01000644.1:447-3578 GCA_005888525.1 Alphaproteobacteria bacterium | reverse complement strand
GCAACTTCTACATGATGCGGAACCTAGGCTTGGCCTGAGGGTTAGCTCGTTAGCCAAATCAACCAGGGGACGCCGTCTAGTACAGACACGTGATTGACGGCGCCAATGCATGAGGTCGCCGTGACGACGCTACCAGACCAGCGGGCTAGTATCGGGCAGGCGTTTCTCGCTTCGATCATCGAGTCCTCCGACGATGCCATCGTCAGCAAGGACCTCAACGGCATCGTCGCCTCCTGGAATAAAGGCGCCGAACGCATCTTCGGCTATGCGGCGGCCGAGATGATCGGCAAGTCGATCACGCTACTGATCCCGCCGGAGCTGCGGGGCGAGGAAGGCGAAATCCTGGCGCGCATCCGAAGAGGCGAGCAGGTTGATCACTTTGAGACCGTCCGACGTCGCAAGGACGGCACCAGAATCAACATCTCGCTCACCGTGTCCCCGATCAAGAATGCGGAAGGCGGCATCGTTGGCGCGTCCAAGATCGCACGCGACATCACGCAACGCAAAGCCGCCGAGACCCTATTGCAGCGGCAGACAGAGCGGCTGGAAGCTCTGAATCGCGTGGCGAAGACGATTGCCAGCGATTTGGATATGGAGCGCATCGTGCAGCGGGTGACCGATGTCGCTACCGAGCTGACCGGAGCCCAATTCGGCGCCTTTTTCTACAACGTCACACATCGCGGCGGGGAAGCCTATCTGCTTTTCACGCTATCAGGAGCCCCACGCGATGCGTTCGAGAAGTTCGGTCTGCCGCGTGCGACCGCCGTGTTCGAGCCGACGTTTCATGGCACGGGTGTGGTACGCTCCGACGACATCCGCAAGGACCCGCGCTACGGGAGGAACGCCCCGCATCATGGCATGCCGCAGGGCCACCTGCCGGTCGTTAGCTATCTGGCAGTTCCGGTCCTTGCGCGTTCCGGAGAGGTGATCGGCGGTCTCTTCTTTGGGCACAACAAGGCCGGCGCATTCACTCCAGACTCCGAGCATGTCGCCGTCGGGATTGCCGCCCACGCCGCGATCGCGATCGAGAACGCGCGTCTCTATGAGACTGCCCAGGAAGAGACGCAGAGCAAGGAACTGCTGCTCAGAGAATTCAAGCATCGCATCAAGAATACCTTGTCGACCGTGCAGGCCATCGCGGGCCAGACCTTGCGCAGTGCGCCTCAGAGCGAGCGCGAGGCGTTCAACGCGCGTCTCCAAGTGCTTGCTCATGCTCATGACTTGTTGACGGACCGTGACTGGCAGCAGGCAGCCGTGCGTGACTTGGTTCAGCGCGCGCTGGCGCCATTCGAAAAGGAGCGCCTGCTCATCGATGGCCCCGATGCGGCGCTCGATGCCAATAAGGCTTTGCTGCTCACCATGGCTCTGCACGAACTTGCAACCAATGCCGTGAAGTACGGCGCCCTCTCCAACCGCGAAGGCAAGGTGCATGTTACGTGGTCCGTCGCAGGCGACCGGCTCACCCTGACCTGGAGAGAGGTCGACGGCCCGGCCGTACAATCGCCCGAACGCAAAGGGTTTGGCTCGCTTCTGATAGCGCAGGCGACCGACAACCAGGCGCTCATCGAGTTCGCGCCGGAGGGTGTCCGCTGCAGACTCCCGATTCCGTTGAGGGATTGAGAGAGCCGATCCAGCCCGCGCATGCTGGTCGAGCAGCAATGGCCGGACGTGCCGGTCACTTCAAAGTCGGCAGCGCCCGATCAAATCGTCACCGCGATCGCCGATCGCCTGCCTGCTGAAAAATGCGATTGAGTTGGCGCGACGGTTTTTAGCTCGTGGGTTGTACGAGGTTGATCAGGTTGCCGCAGGTGTCTTCAAACAAGACGGCGGTAATCGGACCCATAGCCTTTGGCTCGCCGCGGAAGTTGACCCCAAGTCCTTTGAGTCGCTGGAACTCTGCGCGAACGTCTTTCGTCATGAACACAGTGGCCGGAATTCCTGCGGCAAACAGCGCTTTTTGATACGTCTGTGCAGGCGGAAAACCCGTGGGCTCAAGAAGCAATTCAACCCCTTCCGCTCCCTCCGGCGACGACACAGTCAGCCAACGATATTGGCCCATCGATATGTCTTTGCTTTTCACGAAACCAAGAATGGTCGTGTAGAAGCGGAGAGCAACATCCTGGTTCTCGACCATGACGCTGGCGATGCGGATCTGCATGGGGGCCTCGCAGTGTTTGTTTCCTTGAGAGCCCGGCTAGGACGGGGCCACGGTCTCGGCCATGGCACCTCTCCCGCTTGCATTTCAGCTGACGTGGTGCGAAGGCAGCCGGCATGCAATCGCGGAGCCGGACTTGTTATCAGGGGCGGGAGCGCGTTTCCCTGCGGGGGTAGGCGCGCTCCCGCTGATGGCGTGCACCATTGAAAGAGGGCGTTGGTGCTCGGCCATACCCTTGCGGGTAGGTTTTCGTACCAAGCCGACTAGGCACGTTCCATGAAATAATACAGGAGCGCGGGTTTTCGACCGCGCCCCTGTGTTTTCGGCACCCCCGCAGTGCCGCACCAACGCCCCCGTTGGCTTCACCGAGAGCGTCATGGAGTTGTCTTATATGAGACTCCAGTTGTGTCAACGGATGGGAGAAACATCACCTCCGCGCGCGTGTTAGCACCCGCGCCAAACGCATTGAACTTGCTGGATTAGCGACACTGGAGCGCTGTCCACAGCTCACGAAGCGGCGAAGCTCTAGCCGACCGCGGCGAACGCGAGCGCTCGATGCACGGTGGCAGTGACGACGGCGCTGGTGACGAAGAGAACCGCGAAGACCGCCGCGAAACCAGCAACGGTGAGGAGGGCGTTCAAGGCTCGCATCACACGCACTCACGTGTTTCTACGCGCGCGCTGCACCGCCAGAACGGGCGCTGCGATCCGCACGTTCCTGCATGCTTATACTTATCCTGCGGAAAAGCTGAACGGTGCCTGAACCTCGGCTTAAGCGTTGCCGGGCTTCGTGCTGCCGCACTGCATTCGAAAACGGGTCGACTCGCAGGTGAGCCGGCCCGTTCCCCAATGCGACCATTGGGAGGCACCAGGTCGCCTGCACATTCGCGGCGGGAACGTGGGCCAAACTTTGTTGTGCTTGAGCCGATGCTTGCGCGGAAACCATAGCCGGAACGTGCCGTTGAGACCCGATGCC
>VBAB01000644.1:0-403 GCA_005888525.1 Alphaproteobacteria bacterium | reverse complement strand
ATCGCAAGGTTCGCCTCTAGGAACGTCTGGAGCGGCGAGACCAGGACAAGGCGCTATACGGAAAGAGCCGCCCACGAGTGAGCGGCTCTCCGAGCCCAAGCGAGCGGCAGCCCTAACGGATGACGACCCACGCACCGCCGCGATAGTAGCCGTGTCCGCGGCCCGGCTCGCGCCAGCGATAGCGCTCGCTACGCTGCCACCGCCAGTTGTCCGGATGGATGCTCAAGCGAAGGTCCGAGCCATAGTCTGGCCGACCACGCACGCGCCAGCAATCGCCTTCGTCGTTGCAGACAACGGCCGCAGATGCCGCCGTGGCGGTCAAGGTCAGCGCGGTTGCGCCAATAAGCAGGGCTTTGTTGATCGCTTGCATATGTAATCTCCAATGTGTGTGAGATTCGGGCAG
>VBAB01000643.1:488-3788 GCA_005888525.1 Alphaproteobacteria bacterium | reverse complement strand
CGCTTCGTGAAAAGTCGAACACTGTCGAAAGAGAGATCACTCCATCAAACATCCAGGGCGAGATGACTGTTTGGATAGGCCCGCCTCACTCTAGTTGATACCGCGCTGTCCCCGACCAAGAGCGGCCTTACACTCTGCAGAAAGCAGGTCGATGTGTGCACGCAAGCATCGCCCGACGCGCTCCTCTCCGGGGCACAGTTTTTCGCTTTCGACTATGCAGGCTGCACGCGGGCCTCCTCGCCCTGCGCCACTTTGGATTGTTGGTCCCGCTGGCGCCCGCATGAGCTCGGGCGCTTTCCAAATCTTCACGGTCCGGTCCATCCCCGCCGTCGCTAGCAGTCTCCCACTGTGCGAGAAGGTCACGAAATGGATGCGGCGCTGGTGCCCACTCAACTCTGCGATTTCTTTGCGCGTCGCCATGTCCCAGACGCGCACGACGTTGTCGAGGCCCGCCGAAGCCAATGTCCTGCCGTCAGGAGAGAACGCGCAGAAGCGAACCCAGCGCGTGTGGCCTTTGAACGGAGCGAGCTCCTTGCCCGAGCCGACTTCCCACAGCTGCACGTCCTTGCTTGCGCCCGCGGAAGCCAGCAGTTCACCATCAGCGGTGAATGCCACCGAGTGGACTGGCCCCGTGTGCACATCGATCGTGGCGATCTCTTTGCGCGTGGCCAGGCCCCAAAGTTTGATGGTCCCGTCTATACTGCCGGAAGCAAGGGTGCGGCTGTCGGGGGAATAGGCCAGAGCCTTGACGCCCCCGGTATGTCCTTTGAGTGTCGCCAACTCCTTGGCCGACGCCACGTCCCAGAGCTTGATCGTTTGGTCGTACCCTCCCGAAGCGACCGTCTTTCCGTCGGGGGCATATGCGACCGCGCGGATGACGTTAGTGTGCCCTGCTAAAGTTGCGATCAGCTTGCCCGTTGGCACCTCCCACAGCCGGACGGTTCTGTCGTACGCGCCGGTGGCCAAAATTTTGCCATCGGGCGACAGTGCGAGGGTAACGATCGCTGCCGTATGACCGCTGAGATTGGCCAGCTCCGTGCGGCTCGCCATGTCCCAAAGCCGCGCCGTGTGGTCGTGACTGGCCGATGCCAGAATTTTGTCATCCGGGGCGAATACCACAGCGGTCACGTAGGCCGTGTGTCCCCTGAACGATGCCAATTCGTCTTCGTTGTGGGTTTCTGGGGGGCTCTGCACACCCGTGTTGAGAACCTCGGCCACGTCCCACAGTTTGGCAAGGCTATCCATGGTTGCGGTCGCGAGCGTCTTTCCGTCGGGCGAGAAAGCCACGCCGCGGACGCGGTCGCCCACGTCCAGCACGCTCGCAAGCAGCTTGCCGGTCCCCGCGTCCCACACTTTCAACGTGTCGTCCTGGCTGCCCGCGACGACCAGCTTGCCATCAGGTGAAAACGCAACGCTGAGCACCTCATTTTCGGTTCCCTCCAGCGTCGTCCTCTCCATGTGGCCGGCAACATCCCAAAGCCGCACAGTCGTATCCATGCTGCCGGTGACCAGCGCTTTGTCGTCCGGCGAAAAGGCCAAGCCTCGGATGCCGAAGTCATGACCTCGCAGCATCGCCTGTTCGACCCCAGAAGCGACGTCCCAAAGTTTGACCGTCATGTCGTTGCTACCGGAAGCGAGCACTTTGCTGTCATGACTGAAGGCGAGTGACCGGACGGCACCCTCATGATGAAGCTCGGTCCGTTCCTGCCCGCTCGCCACGTCCCACAGCTTGATCGTGTTGTCGTGGCTACCAGACGCAATAGTTCTCCCGTCCGGCGCATACGCCAGCGATCGGATCATGTTGGAGTGTCCCGCGAACGTAGCCAGTTCCGTGTCGGCGGCCCAGTCCCATAGCTTGACCGTCCCGTCGTAGCTGCCGGTCGCGAGCATCTTGCCATCTGGCGAGAAGGCTACCGCCTCGACCGTTCCGCCATGCCCTTTCAGCGTAACAAGCTCCTTACCGGTCACTGCGTCCCACACCTTGGCCGTGCGGTCGTAACTGCCGGTCGCAATGTGCCGGCCGTCAGCCGAATAGGCCAAACCGCCGAGCGGTAGCGTGTGTCCCGTTAAGACGAGCTGAGGCCCGGCGCTAGCCGCGAGCCTAACCATCATAAAGATGCCGCCGAGTGCTGACAGGCAAAAGACCATGCAGCGCCACCGCGGAGAGGTCGTGATCATGTCTGCAGAACTCGCCATGAATTTCCTCGGCAGATGACTTCCAGTCCAATGTCGGCCCATAGACCTCTTCGATCTCATCGCGATGAGCCGCGGGGAATTAGATGAATGGCCTGCGCTTTGATGAGGGCAACGATTTCGTCTCCCTCCCGCAGCTTCATATTCTGGCAGGCTTGGTAGGTAACCAGGGCTTTGAGAGGAAAGCCGCAGCGAAGGCTGATGCGTACCAGTGGACCTTCGCGGTCCAGAGATTGAACGTGGCCGAGAAGTCGGTTGCGCGCGCTGCTTTGCGGCGGAATGGCGCCACTCTGCTCCAGCACGACGTCCTCGGCATGGATGCAGATATAGACTTCGTCGCCAGGCTCACCGTGGTTAGAGGACGATGCAAGAGCAATCAGCTTCTTTGGGCCAACTTGGATGGTTGCTAACCCGTCGCTCACTCGGACGACCTTGCCGCGCTCGATGGTGTCGACGCCGACGATGCGCGCCACCGCGAGATCGACCGGCGCCGAGAAGACTTGTTGCACAGAGCCGCTCTGGCGCACGCGTCCTGCTTCGAAGATCACTATATGATCGCCGAGCGCGATTGCCTCCAGCCGATCATGCGTCACAAGTATTGTCGCTATGCGCAGTTTAACCAGCCAGTGCCGAAGCTGCCGCCGCAAATGCTCTCGGGTAGGGCCATCGAGAGCGGAAAGCGGCTCATCGAGTAGGAGCAAGCGGGGCCGGCAGACCAGCGCACGCGCAAGGGCGACGCGTTGCTGCTGTCCGCCAGACAACTGCTTTGGGTAACGGTCCGCGAGATCACTCAATTCAAGCAGTGCCGTGATCTCCTCGATGCGCTCCCGCCGCTCCGCCGCGGGGATCTTTCCGAGGCCGTAAGCGATGTTCTGGGCGACACGCAAATGAGGGAAGAGCGCGTAATCCTGGAAGAGATAGCCAATCCGGCGGCGCTGCGGGGGGAGAAAAATCCGGCGCGCGGAGTCGAACCAGACTTCGTCGCCGAAGCGGATCATGCCACGGTCAGGCCTCTCCAGCCCGGCCAGACATCGCAGCGCTGTTGATTTGCCTGAGCCCGAGGGGCCAAACAGAACAGTCGGGGAATAGGCATGGCCGGCGCCACGC
>VBAB01000643.1:0-401 GCA_005888525.1 Alphaproteobacteria bacterium | reverse complement strand
CTGTCCGAAGATACCGCCTCGTTTCTGCGCAACGCGAGCGGCTGTGCGGGGCTTCCCGCATTCAGGTGAAGCGGGTGCCCGCTGTCCATCCCACGCTGCCGCGGCAGCGCCTCGGTGTCCTTGCGCGCAAGCACGAGCGCGTCGATCCCGTGTCTGGTAATTATTTCGGGGGGCGGCTGCAATTTCGACCTCATGCGGCCACCCGACGATTGAAAGCGCTCTTGATCCGCTGGAACATGCCGGAAAACGTTCGCCGTGATTGGATGCGGGGTGAGTACCTGTTTCTGGAAAAGATCATGCTCCTCACCTAAAATGCCTTTCGGTTCACGAGATGAGTGACGCTAAGCGCCAGGAACGAGGAGGCCAGCAGAACCAAGGAGGTCATTGCCGCCTGGCTGTAG
>VBAB01000642.1 GCA_005888525.1 Alphaproteobacteria bacterium | reverse complement strand
ATCGCTGGGTTTGCAGGCGCGCTTTATGCGCACTATTTCCGATACGTCACGGTCGAGCAATTCGAGATCCTGATGTCATCGACGATCCTGACGATGGTCGTTGTCGGTGGGCTCAGAAGCCCGTGGGGTCCGGTGGTTGGTGCAGTTCTGCTGCAGATCCTGCCGCAGGCCATCACGTTCTTGAACCTGCCGCCGGTTCTGCTTGGACCGCTGCAGGGGCTCTTGTTCACGGGCCTCGTGTTGGTGTTCATGTTCGCTCGCCCCGGTGGATTGATCCAGGCCGGTACCACCTGGACCTCCTCGGCCCACACCAAAGCATCGAAGTCCTGAGATGCTGGAGGTGCGCTCACTGAGCAAGAGTTTCGGCGGCATCGTCGTCGCCGACAACATCGACCTGTCGATGCGCAAGGGTCGCGTCCTCGGACTGATCGGGCCGAACGGCGCCGGCAAGACGTCGCTGTTCAATTTGATTTCCGGCCTCTTTCCAGCCGATGCCGGCACGATCACGCTCGACGGCAAACCACTCGATCGATTGGCGCTGCACCAGCGGGCTCGACTCGGCCTGTCGCGCACCTGGCAGCATGTGCGGCTGTTCCCCTCGTTGTCGGTGATCGACAATCTGATCATCGCCGCCCGTGACTATCCGGGCGAGAGGCTGACGAGCGTGCTTCTGACACCCGGCAAGGTGCGAACCGCCGCGCGGTCAGCGCGCGAGAAAGCACGCGAAACGCTCGAACGCATGGGACTTGGGAATACGGCGGAGAAATCCGTCGGCGATCTGCCCTATGGTCAGCAAAAGCTGGTTGGCGTCGCACGGGCACTGATGAACGACGCGCGCTGCCTGCTGCTCGACGAGCCCATGGCGGGGGTTGAAGGCCGAACCTACGAGGCGATGCAGCGCGTTGTCCGCGAGGTGGCGTCGAGCGGAGTTGCCGTCTGTGTTGTCGAGCACAACGTGGCATTCATCCGCGACCTCTGCGACGAGGCTGTCTTCATGTTCCAGGGCCGCATTCTCGGTCGCGGCAGCGTTGCGGACCTCACCGCCAACCCGCAACTCACCGAACTCTATTTCGGGCATTGAGGTGCAGAGATGCTCGCCATTGAAAAGCTGACGGCGTCCTATGCGGCCTTGAGCGCCATCAGCGACATTTCATTCACTCTCGCCAAGGGCGCCCGGCTTGGCATCTTCGGCCATAATGGGGCCGGCAAGACGACGCTGCTGAAATGCATCGTTGGCGCGCACGCGCCGAGCCGGGGCCAGGTCGTGTACGACGGCGTTCCCATTGCGGCCGGCAATATCGCCGCGACGGTGCTGCGGGGGATCGCTTTCGTGCCGCAAGGTCACAATGTGTTCCCGAACTTGTCGGTCGAACAGAATTTGAAGATTGCCGGTCTGTTGTTTGACGCCTCCTTCGTCACGCAGGTTTACGAGCTGTTTCCGGTGCTGAAGGCGCGTGGCCCGCAGCGAGCGGGTTCCATGAGCGGCGGCGAGCAGCAGATGCTGGCGCTGGGCATGGCCCTGATGACAAAGCCGAAGTGGCTCCTGCTCGACGAGCCGTGCACGGGTCTGGCGCCCATCATCATCGAGACCGTGATGAAGCGTCTCGACGATGTGAATGTGCGCTTCGGCACGGGGCTGTGCATCGTCGAACAGAATGTGCCGGCAGCACTGAAGCTGGTCGACCGGGCCATTATCCTGAAATCCGGCCGTGTCGTGTTCGATGGCGCGGCCCGCGAGCTCGAGGCGCAAAAAGACTTGTGGCAATGGTTTTGAGCGCACATCTGCACTCAAGGACGCGGGCGTCGACTTCACGACGCTGGTCTGCTGCGCGGCGGAAATGCGCCTCGTTCAACTGGCCTCCAGCCGTTTTCTACTCCCAGGGTGCCCTCACGAGCCTGGGACCGTGCCGGCTGGCAGCTTCGCCACGTGCGCCGCGATCTCGCCGGGCTGGGTCAGCCAGATCTCGTCGCGATGACCCAGGATATGCTGCATGGCACGCCTGAGCTGCCGCAGGCGGAATGGCTGGCCCAGGATGAAGGTGTGCAGCACGAACGGGCAGACCAGGGATTGGCCCTTGCGCGACTGGTCGAACATCTCGTCGAACTGGTCGATCCAGATCATCGACAGCTCTGCCGCCGTGTGCAGTCGCATCAGCATCATCGGGGAGTCGTTGGTCTCGACCGGATAGGGCATGTTCAGGATCTTGCCGCCCCGCGTGCGCATCCAGATCGGCTGGTCGTCGAGCGGCCAGTCGCATTGATAGAGGTAGTCGGCCTCCTGCAACAGGTCGAGCGTCTGGCGGCTCTGCGATAGCCACGGGCTCATCCAGCCCGCGGGCTTCTTTCCTGTGAACTTCCTGATCGCTTCGGTCGTCTCGGCGATGAGGCGCGCCTCGTCCTGCTCCCACATGTCGCCCTGCCGCTCGGAGTTCGACCGCCCGTGCGCCACGAACTCGTCGCCACGCTGCATCATGCGCTCGCCGATCTCGGGGTGATGGTCGAGGACCATCGAGTTCAGATTGTGCGCGAGCGGGCAGGCGAGCTCGTCGAAGAGGTCGAACATACGCCAGATGCCGACGCGGTTGCCGTAGTCGCGCCACGCGTAGTTG
>VBAB01000641.1 GCA_005888525.1 Alphaproteobacteria bacterium | reverse complement strand
CCTCGTATGCAGCGTCGGTCTGAGGCGTGAATCCTGCCCTACTTATCGAGTCTTAGAGCGAGATTCACGTTCCTCGATAGAAGCCCAGTGCTTCCATCAGGAACGATCTCGCTCTACTGTGATGATCGAGAAATCCGCATCACCGCGCTGGGCTGGGCGGGGCAGCGGTCTTGTCGATCTGAATCACACTAGTTTCATGAGTTTGGCTCGTGTCCAGATCGCGAAATTCGTTCCGAGCCCGCCGCCGATGCAGACGAATTTCGCGATCCGGACACGAGAGCGTTGGTTGACGGTGCTGGTGCCGGCACCTATCGTCGGCGCAACAGAGGGAGTGCGCCGCGGACGTCGGCAGCGCACAGCAGCAGCGGGTTCACGCCGATGGCGCGGCGCCGCGCAACCAATGCGAGCGGCAAGTCTGTGTCTGCCTCCGCGCGCGCGCCGCGCGTGAAGCCGAAAAACGGCCCGCCTGGTGGAGCCCTGACTGACCGGCTGGCCGCGGTCGAGCGCGAGCGCGATGCCCTCAAAGACGAGCTTGAGCGTTCCAAGTCGCGCCTGCGCCTGCTGGAGGAAACCCAATCGCAGGTGCGCGACCGCATCGCCTGGGCCCTCGATTCGCTGCACAGCATCCTCCAGGGCAAGGGCTGAGGCCTCCCTGTCCCCGCAATTCGCGATCGCGATGCGGCGCTCCGGCGGGGACGACAGGTGTGGCGGCATTGATTTTTGGCGAATAGGGCGTAAGTATCGCCTGGCAGGGCTGCGGGGTGCGTCAGAGCATTGACCCGGGGGCCTATAAGACTCGCACGGGAGCTGTCCCTGGCCGAGACCGTGGTCTCGGACACACGGCGCCCACCTACATCTCGTAGGGACCACGCGGGATCTACGCTCGAACGGCTCAGGCGGCTCTGCGACTTTCTCCAGCTTGCGTCCCAGCCCCCGATTTGCCTCTATGGGGCGTGAACGAGACCGCCGACATTATCCTCCAGAAACGCGCGCTCAGGTCGCGCATCAAGACGTGGCGCTCGGGCCTCGAGGCCGACGCCGCGGCGCGAGCCGCCGACGCGGTGGCCGCCCATGGTCTCGGATTCTTGCGGCTGCCGCAAAGGCCGTTCGTCGTTTCGGGCTTCTCCTCGCTCCCCGACGAGTTCCGCGCCTGGCCGCTGTTGCGGCGCCTCCACGGCGAGGGCCACGCGCTTGCCATGCCTGTCATGCAGGGCAAGGGCCTGCCGCTCGTCTTCCGCGCCTGGGCGCCGGGCGACGCCATGGACAAGGCCGTATGGGGCATCGCCGAGCCCAGGGCAGACAAGCCGGTGCTGGAGCCCGACATCGTGCTGGTACCGCTCTTGGCCTTCGATGCCACAGGCTGGCGGCTCGGCTACGGCGGGGGCTACTACGACCGCACGCTGCGGGGGCTGCGCGCGCGCAAGAGCATCGTGGCTATCGGCCTGGCCTACGACGAGAGCCAAGTCGACGCCGTGCCGCATCTCGACTATGACGAGCGCCTCGACTGGGTGTTGCGCCCGTCGGGTCCTCTCAGGTGCGTAGGCTAGCTCAATGCGTTTGTTGTTCCTCGGCGACGTGGTGGGCCGGTCCGGCCGGCGGGCGGTGCTGGACGAGCTGCCGCGCCTGCGCGCCCGCTACAAGCTCGATTTCGTCGCCATCAACGGGGAGAACGCCGCCGGCGGTTTCGGCATCACGGAGGCCATCCTGGAGGAGCTTGTTGGCGCCGGCGCCGACGTGGTCACGCTCGGCAACCATTCCTTCGACCAGAAGGAGGCGCTGGTGTTCATCGAGCGCCACGAGCAGCTGCTGCGGCCCATCAATTACCCACCGGGCACGCCGGGCCGAGGCGTCGGCCTGTTCAAGGCCGCCAACGGCGCCGATGTGCTGGTGATCAACGCCATGGGCCTGATCTATATGCCGGAGCTCGACTGTCCGTTCCGGGCCGTGGAGCGGGAGATCGAAGCGTGCGGGCTCAAGCAGGGGGCCGACGCCATCCTCGTCGACTTCCACGCCGAGGCCACCAGCGAGAAGCAGGCGATGGGCTATTTCGTCGACGGGCGGGCGAGCTGCGTGGTGGGCACGCACACCCATTCCCCCACCGCCGACGAGCGTGTGCTGCCACGCGGCACGGCCTTCGTCTCCGACATCGGCATGTGCGGGGATTACGAATCGGTTCTGGGCATGGACCCGGGCGAGCCGCTCAACCGCTTCCTCACCAAGATCCCGCGCGGGCGATTCGAGCCGGCCATGGGTCCGGCGACCATCTCTGGCCTGGCGGTGGACATCGACGACGCAACCGGCCTTGCCCGGCGCACGGCAGGATTGCGGCTCGGTGGTGTTTTGGCACCTACCGAGCCGCTGTTCTGGGTCGAGAGTGAGAAAGAGAGCTAGTCATGTCAGGAAGACGGCCAATTCCGTCCTCCACGTTGCGAGAGAGCTGATACTCGCGGCTCCCGGGATTGCCGCCCTTGGGCAGCTGGGCGACAGGTCCAAGGATGCTTTCCGCATCCCGACGTGGACGCTAGCGGGGGATGGTTAATGAATGGTTAACCGGCTGTGAACGGGGAAATGCCGCCATGATCAACGCCCGTTCCCTGGAACGCTTCAAGCCCCTCGGCGATCGGCTGCTGAGGCCGATCTACGACGACTACTCCTTCGGCAACATCCCCGACACGATCGAATACCTGCTGACGGGTGTGCGACGCGGACCACTGTTGCCGTCCGATTGCTTCGGCGGGACCTATCCGCGCCCCGACAAGGTCGTCGTCATCTTCGTCGATTCGTTCGGCTGGCAGTTCTGGCAGGATTATCACGCCCGCTTCAGGGCAACGAGCCGCGTCGTGCAGCAGGGCACGCTCACGCCGGTCTCGGCGATGTTTCCCACCACTACGGCGGCGTCGGTCTCGACCATGAACCTCGGCGTGCTGCCGAGCCAGCATGCCCTCTACGAGTGGAACATCTACATCCCCGCCTACGGCGAGGTGATCCAGTCGCTCGCCTTCTCCCCACTCGGCCGCCATCCCGGCGATGCCTGCCTGCGCAGGGGCTACGACCCCGGCAAGCTGCTCGAGGTGCACGAGACCGTGCATCAGCGTCTGGCGGGGCAGGGCGTGCGCTCCATCCAGTTCGCCCACCGCAGCTACGCGACCTCGGCCTACAACAGCCTCGCCAGCGCTGGAGCCAAGATCGTCCGCCACAGCACGCCGGCCGAAGGCTTGGTTCAGCTCAAGGAGGCGCTCGTTGCCATGACGGGCAAAGCCTGCCTCAGCTTCT
>VBAB01000625.1 GCA_005888525.1 Alphaproteobacteria bacterium | reverse complement strand
AGCGAGCTCACGGTGCGCGACCTCGGCGAGCTCGGCGTGCGGCGCATCAGCATCGGCGGTGCGCTGGCGCGCTCGGCGTGGGGCGGGCTCATGCGCATGGCCAAGGAGATCGCCGGTCCCGGCAGCTTCAAGGGCTTCGCCGATGCGGCGCCGGGTGCCGACATCGTCAAGGGGATCCGCGGCTGATCGACGGCCCGACGGGGTCTGACCCTAAGCACGCGACCTTCCTCGGCAGCCTACGGAGCTGGAGGGTCTGACCCCATGTGCTACCGGAGCATTGCACGGATGCCCACCTGCGCGGGCATGACGTTCGAGTGTGGCCCGCGCAGCCGAGGAGATTACCGTTGCAGATCGACTATGCGGTGCTGGGCGCCTTCACGCTGCTGTGGCTCGCCATCGTACCCACGCCCGGGCCCAACACGCTGCTGATCGTGCACCTGGCCCTGACGGCCGGCTGGCGCGACGTCGCGGTGGCGCTGGCGGGCAACCTGCTCGCCATCGCGTTCTATGCGCTGGCCACGCTGCTGGGGCTTGCCCTGCTGCTGGCCGCGGCGCCCTCCGTGCGGCTCGGCATCTACGTGCTCGGCGGCGCCTACCTGATCTGGGTCGGCGTGCGGCTGGTGCGGGCGGGGCTGGCGCGGCGCAAGTCGCGCAAGACGGAAGCGCTGAACGCGGGACCCGGCGACACGGCGGCGCAGAGGCCGTTCCTGCAAGGCATCCTGACGGCGCTGGCCAACGTGCAGGCGCTGTTCTTCCTCGCCAGCATCTTCGCCGGCGTCGGCGTCCTCGGCGCCAGTCCGGCGACGCAGCTCGCCGCCGTCGGCGTCATCGTTGCGGGCAACGGCGGCTACCTCACCCTCCTCGCCTGGCTGCTGCAGCGCGAGCGCGTGCGCTCGCTCTACGCCCGCTACCGAGCGGCCATGGAGATGGGCTTCGGTGCGCTGTTTGCGGCATTCGGGGCGCGCCTCGTGCTGCGCGAGCTGGTGGGGTGGCTGTAACGACACCCCGCCCTCCGCGGCAG
>VBAB01000624.1 GCA_005888525.1 Alphaproteobacteria bacterium | reverse complement strand
ATTCGATGTCAATCACCTCGATCGGCTTCTGGACGAGGCCGGCATCGACGTGCTCGTCGCCACCTCCAAGCACAACGTGCAGTACCTCCTCGGCGACTACAAATTCTTCTTCTTCGAGGCCATGGATGCGATCGGCGTCAGCCGCTACCTGCCGGCCGTCGTCTACCAGAAGGGCAAGCCCGAGACCGCGGCCTATGTGGGCAACAGCATGGAGGCCTACGAGAAGGAGCTCGGCAAGTTCTGGCCCCAGAACCTCTATCTCTCCACCTGGACGACCCACGACACGATGCAGCGCGTGGTCGAGCACATCGCCAAGCTGGGTCCCGGCGTGCGCCGCGTCGGCGTCGAGGCGGCGTTCCTTCCTGCCGACGCCGAGAAGGAGCTGAGACGCGGGCTGTCGAACGTCGACATCGTCGATGCGTTCTTTCCCCTCGAGCGCCTGCGCGCGGTGAAGTCGCCTAGGGAGATCGAGTATCTGCAGATCGCGTCCGAACGCGTGGTCGAGAGCATGAACGTCGTCTACGCGCAGTGCGCGCCGGGCAAGACCAAGCAGGAGCTGGCCGAAGCGTTGCGCGTGGAGGAGGTCAAGCGCGGCCTCGCCTTCGACTATTGCCTGATCGCGGCGGGCAAGAGCCTCAACCGGGCCCCGTCCGACCAGAAGCTGCTGGCGGGCGACGTCGTCTCGATCGATTCCGGCGGCAACTATCACGGCTACATCGGCGATTTGGCCCGCATGGGCGTCGTCGGCAACAAGCCCGACGCCGAGCTGGAGGACCTGCTCGGCTTCGTCGAGGAGGTGCAGATGGCCTCGCGCAAGCCGATCCGGCACGGGGCGCCGGGCAGCTCGATTTGCGCGGTCGGCGACAAGCTCCTCGCGGCCTCTCCGCACAAGGCCTATACGCACTTCATGGCGCACGGCATGGGGCTAGTCAGCCACGAGGCGCCGCGGCTGATGGACGGCGGCCCAGTTCCCTACCCGGGCTACGACATCAATCGCCCGCTGGAGGCCGGCATGGTGCTCTCCATCGAGACGACGATGAACCACCCTAGGCGCGGCCTCGTCAAAATCGAGGACACCGTCCTCGTCACCGACAGCGGCTGGAAGGGCCTCGGCGACGGCGTCCGCGGCTGGCAGCGCACGGCGGGGTGAGCTGCTCGGCGACCGACCGCCGCTGCCATCGATGAGCGCCGTCAGATCACTTTGCGTTGCCGCATGTCCTTGACCTCGGCAGCCGAGCAGCCGAGCCACTCGGCGTAGATCGCCTCGCTGTCGCCACCGAGGATGGGTGCGCATTTGAGCGCAACCTTGGTATCCGACATCCGCAAGGGCCAACCCGACACGGTAACCGGCCCACGCAGGGGATGATCGATCGTCTGCATCATGCCGCGCGCATGCAGATCCGGATCGTGCAGCAGCTCGAGCGTATTCAGCACGGCTCCGCACGGGACGCCCGCTCCCGCGACGATTTCCGTTACCTCCTGCTTGGTGCGCTTCGAGGTCCAGTCCGTAATCGCGGCGTCGACAGCTGCCTGGTTCTTGGCGCGGGTGGGCCCGTCGGTCATGCGCGGATCGGCCAGCAGGTCCTCGCGACCGATCGCACGCACCAGACGGCGCCAATGGTCCTCGTTGCCCCTCGAGCAGAAAATGTAGCACCAATCATCCAGCCCACCCGGCGCACATTTGTAGAGACCGCCTGGCGCCGTGCCGATGACGCCATTGCCACCGCGCGGTATCAGATCCTCGCGAGCGGCCTGGCGGCTCATTGGCGTGCGGCAATAGTTCTGCATCGCATCGCGCATCGCGATCTGGATGTGCTGGCCGCGGCCGGTCGCCATGCGCTGATAGAGGGCGGCGAGGATGCCCATGGCACACAGCATGCCCGTTCCCGTATCGCCGACCGACGCGCCCGGTCGGATGGGCGGACCATCAGGGTAGCCGTTCACGCCCATCGTGCCGCCCATCGCCTGGGCAATCATGTCGAAGCACAAATAATTCGCGTGCGGGCTCTCGGGCGCGAACCCCTTGACCTGGGCGAAGATCAAGCGCGGATTGATGTCGCTGAGCCGCGGGTAGTCGAAGCCCAGACGCGCGAAAGTGCCCGGCGCCATGTTCTCGACGAGCACGTCCGCCTTCTCGATCATCCGCCTCAGCAGCGCCTTGCCTTCGTCGGTCTTGAGATTGCACGTGATGCTGCGCTTATTGAGGTTGTAGTAGATGAAATAATGGGAGTCGGCGTCGGAACGGTCGCTGAATCCCCAGCGCCCCGGCTCGCCGCGATTGGGTTCTTCCACCTTGACGACTTCGGCGCCGAACCATGCCAGCGCTTCGGTGCAGGATGGGCCTGCCTCGAACTGGGTGAGATCGAGAACCTTGATCCCCTTCAACGCCGGCGCCGTGCCGGATGTGGTGTCTCGTTTGGCTGCCTTGTCTTGCATGGTGTTTCACTCCCAGTTTACTAGTGAGCGGCTCGTTCGCGATTTTGCTATGCCCGCTACCACCCCGCATCCGCCGGCCGCAGGCCGAGGAGAACCTTGCCCGCAGCCTCCATGTGAGCCGGCAGGGCTGCGGCATGCTGAACGGCGACGTGAATGTTGCGGAAGTGGCGCTCCAGCGGATTCCTCTCGTAGACGGCGTTGGTGCCGGCGGCATGGAAGATCAAGTCGACGGTGCGAACTGCCTCGCGCATGCCATGCGCGATCGCAAGTCGTGCCTGCACGACGGCCGCGTCGAGATCGGCCTGGCCCTGACCTCCGCGCGTCCATAGATCCCCGACCGCGACCTGCACATAGGCCCGCGCCGCACTGAGGATCGCCTCCGCCTCGGCCACGCGGGCCTGCACCAGGGGACGATCGCGCAGCAGGGCCGTGGACATGGTCGACGACTTCGTGGACGCGAGCTCGGCGAAAGCGTCGAGCGCCCCGCGGGCAATGCCGATGGCGTTGCCGACCGTTGCCGTCCATATCCAGGAGAGGTGGAGGCGCGGATCGTAGAGCAGGCCTTTCTCTCTC
>VBAB01000623.1 GCA_005888525.1 Alphaproteobacteria bacterium | reverse complement strand
GGTGGCGAGCTCTCAATTCTCGGCGGATGAGTTGCTGGCTCCCGACCGCTTTCACGTCAATGACCTGACTTACGGTTGCCTCGCGGACATCCTTGTCGAAGCAATGCAAGATGGTTTGGCTCGAGATTCAATGACCGCATTGCCAGTTTACAAATAATGCGACCTGATTACCCAACTGCCTCCGTTGCGACCGAATCATTGAGGAGCCTGCGCAGCCATGGAGGTGAGCCATGGCCCGGAACCCAGTGCAATTCCAGCGCGGTATGAGTCTCGCGATGTTCCTGCAGCGTTACGGCAGCGAGGAACAGTGCCATGAGGCACTCATTTCTATGCGCTGGCCGTCGGGCTTCGTGTGCCCGGCGTGCGCAGGTTGCTCTCACAGCTATTGCAAGCCGCGACGCCTTTTCCAATGCTCAGCGTGCGGGCACCAGGCGTCGGTCAAAGCGGGGACGATCTTTCATCGCGCCAAAGTCCCACTCACGAAGTGGTTCCTGGCAATCTACCTGCTGGCCCAGTCGAAGAACGACATTTCAGCCATGGAGCTCATGCGCCAGCTCGGCGTCAGGTACGACACCGCCTGGCTGATGAAGCAGAAGATCATGGCGGCGATGTTAGAGGCCAATGCGGCCCAAAAACTCGATGGAGATGTGCAGGTCGATGATTCCTATCTCGGCGGCGTGCGCTCGGGCAAAGGTGGACGTGGGAGCCCGAACAAGGTCCCTTTCGTCGCCGCCGTCGAGACGCGGCGCGATCGCCCGAGGCGCGCTCAGCTGCGCCGACTCGCCTCCTTCAAGGAGACGGAGGTCGCACAGTGGGCAGTGATCGGCGTCAGGCGAAGCGCAAACGTCGTGACCGACGGCTTCTTGCCATTCGAAATTTTCGCCAAGAAGGGCTACCACCACAACGTCGTTCTCGCCGGCAGCGGGCGTCCGAAGGAGCGCACATTCCACTGGGTCAATACGTTGCTCGGCAACCTAAAGATGTCGATGACCGGCACGTTCCATGCCATCCGGCGTCAGCACGCCCACCGATATCTCGCCGCTTTCGAGTGGCGCTTCAATCACCGATTCGATCTCGCCGGCGCCATCGACGCTCTCGCCCAGACGCTGCTCACCGCAAAACCGGCGCCCTATCAATGCATCACGTTCGCGGAAGCATCTGGGTAATCAGGATAAACAATTTGACCGACGGGCGAAGGGCGACATTAAAGGCGGCCGCGTTAAGAAGAGTGACCCCTCTGTTCTCCGCAGCTCGGTGGGAACATGCGCGCGAAGTTGGGATTGCTCCGTTGGTCGCTACGTGAGCTGTCGACTGACGATGAGGACATGATCGCCTTCGTGCCCAGCTTGACTGATGCTGACGATGACGATCTACAAGCTCTCCTCGAAGAATTGGCCACCCCGAATGCGTAGGCCACGCCCGCTCCGCTGCGAGCAGAGTATCAAGCCGACAAGCAGCTCATTCCGACGACAGATGCTCGGCGCATCCTTAGCATTCCTCGCGCCACCTTCTATGCATTGCTCAAGCGCGGCATATTTCCCCGGCCCCATGCTCTTAGACGGCAAACGGGTCGGCTGGCCACGAGATATGCTACTCCAATGGGCTGACGCATCTCAGCGTAAGAGGACGGCCGACGGTTATGCTCCGTTCGAGCGCAATCTTTGGCGGAAATCTACGTAGCATTCCGCGACCGTTACCCGCTTTCGTAGTTACGGTGCTTGTGTGGTTGGTCTGAAATACGGCAAGCCCGGCGGGTTGCATTGCGTCAAGTGGGAGATGCGCTGAGCCGCTGCCATACAGCCTGGAAAACTTTCGCCCGCTAGATCCTCTGCGCGCCGAGCAGTGTACGTGCGCACCTCAATCGTTTCGAAATGGCGTGGTCCGCTCGAGTGCCACACTTTAACTGCGTAGAGATTGAGCATGCCAGACCCTCTCGCTGTTCGAGATGGATCCTCCCTGGATGCATTTGTATGAGATGTGGTTAGTAGCTTGACGAACGTAGGGCAAGACGAGCGGGATTTTTTGCACTGACTTGTACACCTGTTTCTCAAGCCTGAGCGTTGCCGTCGCCGCACATGGCCTCATGTTCACCTCCTTGGCCCCTGCCGTTTGGATGGGGCCGTTTCTTTTGCACGCTTACGTACCTTCTTCTTTGCCACGGGTTTGCGCGGCTGCGCGGCCTTCTTCACTCCTTTCTCGGATTCCGCCGCAAATGCCAACCGACCGTGCATCGGTAACAAGAGTTCGACGACGCTCACGACAACCATGAGTGCGTCTTCACCGTCCCTATCCAGCTTCTTTCTCAGCAGTCCATCGACAAACGTAAAGAACGCTTCCATCGCGCGCGGATCACCGCCGGTCATCCCAGCCACCAATTCCTGAATTCGCTTCGCGTCGGGCTTGTTCATCACCAACCACACAGACCTCATTCGGTAGCTGATCCTGTGCAGCCGCGTCGCCCTGTCAAGGGCGCGCACGCGCACAAGTGGTCGAGACCATTCAGCGCGGCGGCGCAGCCGAAGACCCTTGACTGGACACCTGGAGCGACGGCCATTCTTCCGGCTACCGAATGAGGGGCAGCTCGCGCGCTCTCACGCAGAGTGCTTCACCGGTAAAATTCAAAAAAGCGCGTTGACAGCCGCGCGACATGCTAGGCCGCAGACCTGACACAATCATCCGGCACGCTGACGCTT
>VBAB01000621.1 GCA_005888525.1 Alphaproteobacteria bacterium | reverse complement strand
CGATGGCGGCTTCCATCAGCGCCGTGGTCGCGATCAGCCGCTGCCGCCAGCCCGCATAGAGGTGGCCGAGCGCCCCCTCGGTCTGGCGCAGGGCCTGGCGCCGCTGCGCTGCCGTCTCCGCATCGATCAGGTCGGCGAGGCCCTCGACGCCGGTGAGGTCCAGTTTGCCGTTCTCGAAGGCGCGGCGCGCGAACTCGCCCGGCTCCGCCAGCCGGCAGCCCTCGATTTTGCCGATCGCCTCGAGCACGGCCTGCACCACCGCGCGGCCGCCGTGCACCTGCAGCTCGGCCATATCCTCCCCGGTCTCGCTCCTGGGGCCGGCGAACCACAGCG
>VBAB01000622.1 GCA_005888525.1 Alphaproteobacteria bacterium | reverse complement strand
TCGAGCGTCGGGGCGAGCTCGCGGGGGTCCACGTAGTCGTACTCGATGGCGTAGCCGAAGCGGCGGATGGCCACTTTTTCCAGCCCCGGAATGGTGCGCAGGAAGGCCTCCTGCACGTCGGCCGGAAGCGAGGTGGAGATACCATTGGGATAGACGGTGTCGTCGTCCAGGCCCTCCGGCTCCAGGAAGATCTGGTGGGCCGTGCGGGCCGCGAAGCGCACGACCTTGTCCTCGATGGAAGGGCAGTAGCGCGGGCCCACGCTGCCGATCTGGCCGGAATACATGGGCGAGCGGGCGAGATTGGCGCGGATGATGGCGTGGGTCGCCTCGGTGGTCGTGGTTACCCCGCAGTTGATCTGTGCGTTTTCGATACGCTCGGTAAGGAATGAGAAAGGAATGGGCGGGTCGTCGCCGGCCTGTATTTCCAGGCTGGCCCAGTCGATCGTGCGCCCGTCGAGGCGGGCGGGCGTGCCGGTCTTGAGCCGGCCGAGCCGCACTTCCAGCGCCAGCAGCCGCTGGGAGAGGCCGTTGGCCGGCGGCTCGCCATGGCGGCCGGCGGGGGTCTTCTCCTCACCGCGGTGGATCAGGCCGCGCAGGAAGGTGCCGGTCGTGAGCACCACCGAGCCGGCGCGGATTGCCCGGCCGTCGGCGGTGACGATCCCAGCCGCGGAGCCGTTTTGGACCAGCAGATCCTCCACGGCGCCCTCGATCACCTCCAGATTGGGCGTCGCCCGGATCGCGGCCTGCATGGCGGCCCGGTAGAGCTTGCGGTCGGCCTGGGCGCGCGGGCCCTGCACGGCCGGCCCCTTGGAGCGGTTGAGCAGGCGGAACTGGATGCCGGCCGCATCGGCGACCCGCCCCATCAGGCCATCAAGCGCATCGATCTCGCGCACCAGATGGCCCTTGCCGAGCCCACCGATCGCCGGGTTGCAGGACATCTCGCCGATGGTGGCAAACTTGTGCGTGATCAGCGCCGTGCGCGCGCCCATGCGGGCCGCCGCAGCCGCAGCCTCGCAGCCGGCATGGCCGCCGCCCACAACGATGACGTCGAAGGGTCTGTCGCTCATGGCGCCGTTGAAACCTTCAAATGCGGCCGCAACCTACCCGAAGTGTCGGTAGTCCACCAAATTTGTTTCACGTGAAACAATCCGCTGTTGGTGGTGTCTGACCCTCTGGGTCAGATACCATGGCTCCGCGCGCAATTTCGGCCGATGCGCAAAGGTGTCAGACCCAGAGGGTCAGACACCCCTACTTCCCAATGCAGAACCGCCCGAAAATCTCGCCCAGCACGTCCTCCACGCCCACCGCGCCGGTGATCCGCCCAAGCGCCTGGACAGCCCGGCGCAGGTCCTCGGCGCGCAGCTCGAACTCCTCCATTGGCGAGCCCAGGAACGAGGCCAGTGCGGCGCGGCAGCGCTCCAGCTGCTGGCGATGGCGGGCCTGGGTCAGCACCGGCGCCTCGTCGGCCTGCGTACCGATGCGGGCCCGGGCAAACCCCGCCATGCGCAAGGTCAGCCGGTCGAGGCCGAACCCGGTCAAGGCCGACACGGCGATCGCCCCGTCGGGCAGGGGCTGCATCACCTTGGTGTCGAGCAGGTCGAACTTGTTGACCACCACCAGCATCCGCTCGGCGCGCACATCGAGCTGCGCCGGCGCCGGCGCGTCCAGGTTGGTCGCGTCCACCATCCACAGCACGAGGTCGGCGTCGCGCGCCCGCCCCAGGGTCCGGCGGATGCCCTCCTGCTCCACCTTGCCCGCCGCCTCGCGGATGCCGGCGGTATCGCTGACCACGATCGGCAGCCCTTCGAGGTCGAGCCGCACCTCGATGA
>VBAB01000620.1 GCA_005888525.1 Alphaproteobacteria bacterium | reverse complement strand
TCGCCTATCGCCCGCTGCGCCGTCTCGATGTCGTAATGTGTCTGCATGCCGAGCCAGAACTCCGCCGTGGTTCCGAGGTAGCGCGCCAGCCGCAGGGCCGTGTCCGGCGTCACCGGGGTTTCCTCGCGCGCCAGACGCTCGATGCGGGTGCGAGGCACGTGCAGCGCCTTCGCGAGTGCGTACGGGCTCATGCCCAACGGCAACAGAAACTCCTCGCGGAGGACCTCACCGGGGTGCACGGGGCCGAGCGGATCGGTACGCATCTTTCTTCCTCCTCAGTGATAGTCGGCGATCTCGACTTCATGGGCGTCACTGCCGGTCCA
>VBAB01000457.1 GCA_005888525.1 Alphaproteobacteria bacterium | reverse complement strand
GTGAGCATGTGGCGTGCCAGCGGAGTGGCCAACCACGAAGAGTTCGTCAATCGCAGAGGTGAGACGCAAAAGAAAGAACTCAAGGCGGAAGGGGCGAGCCTAACCCGGATCGCAGATGGCAAGATCATAGAGAACAGACTCTATTGGCCGCGGTATCCGTTTTCTCCCTGAGCGAGCCGGCGTTAGGAACTGCGTAGGTTGGCTGCCCGGCAGCACATGGGTCAGTAAGGCGTGATCACGTTGACCAGCGCGTGGCGCTTTTCCTTCAGCACGGCGTCGCGCGCAGCCGCCAACACGGCAGGAAGATCGGCCGGCTGCTCCACGCGCGCAGCGAAGGCGCCGTGGGCTTGCGCGTAGCGCTCGAACGGTGGGCTCGGCGAGAGGTCGGCAAGGCCTAAGCCGTTGTCGCGTCCCGCCGCGCCCGAAGCGAACATCGACAGCGTGGCGTTGCGCACGGCGCCGTAGCGCGCATTGTTGAAGATGACCATCAGGATCGGCAGCTCGTGCGCCTCGGCCGCCCAGTGGCAGGCGGTCGGGTTGGCAAAGATGAAACCGCCGTCGCCGATGGTCGCCACCACGAACCGGTCGGGCGCAGCGAGCTTGGCACCCAGCGCCGCGCCCACGCTCCAGCCGAGCCCGCCGGCCGGGCTCAAGGCGAAATAGGTGCCGGGCTCGGTCCGCGCGCAGGCATCGAGCCGCAGCTGATATTCGTTGAACACGAGCCCGTCCGGGCCGGCCATCTCGCCCACGCAGCGGCTCAAGTACTCCGGCGTGATCTGCGGGGCATCGGCCGCAGCCCCGCGGCCTGCTCGCGCGCCCAGGCCCGGCGCCCCTCGAGGCGCGATTGCTGGTTCCTCGCGCGGCTCTCCAATGCCGTTTCCAACGCGCGCAGTGCCGCGCCCGCGTTGGCCGCAATCGAAAGATGGCTCGGAAAACCCCGCATGGGATAGCGCAGGAACGCCGGGTCCTCGCCGATGTGAGCAATGCGTGCGGACGGCCCGGGCGCCTTGATGCTCGGCATCCATGGCACGTCGGACTCGATGGCGACGATGACATCCGCATCATCCAGGAAGGGACCCGGATCGAAACCGTGGTGCATGGGATGATCGCTCGCCAGGCAGACATAGCGCGGCGTGTGGGCAACGACGGGCAACCCGAACCGCTCGGCGAGCCTCGCCAGCGCATGCGCCTCCTCTGGCACGCGGCCCACGCTCGACGCGATCAGCAAGGGCCGCTCGGCCTCCATCAGCCAGTCGGCGAGGCGGGCGACCGCCGCTGGATCGGGATGGGCTGCGGAGGGAATGCTGCGCGGCTCGGTCGCCTTGTCGGTCCCGGCCGGTGCCGACAACGGCTCGCGCGGCAGCATCAGGTACACGGGGCCACGCGGCGCGGCCATCGCCGCTTCGACCGCGCGCGCGACGACCATACCGGCCTGCGCGGGATTGCGCAGCTCGTAGTCCCACTTGACGAACTCGCGTACCATGCCGGCCTGGTCGAACATCTCCTGCGCCCAGTGGATCGGCCGGCTGCGCGCTCCGAACGTCCCCGCCTCCATGATGGGTGAGCGCCCCGCCATCAGCAGCAGGGGCACGCGGTCGCGGGCTGCATTGGCCAGCAGGTTGATCGTGTTGGCGGTGCCGACGTTGACGTGCACCATCAGCGCCTGCGGCGCTCCGGTCATCAGGTAGGCCCCATGCGCCATGGCGACGCCGAGGTTCTCGTGCGGCACCAGAACGGGGCGCGGAACCTTGGCCCCGCTCCCCTTGGCGCGCGCGAAGCCTTCCACCATCGGCGGAAAATCCGTGCCGGGATTGGCAAAGAAATACTCAAACCCGTGGCACCTCAGCGACGCCAGCAGCACGTCGGCGGCGGTTGCGACCAACTCAGTGGCGGGCTGCCCCGCCGGCTTGCGGTTCTTGGCCATCTAATCGAGCCTGATGTTGGCGGCCTTGGCGATCGTCGCCCAGCGGACGAGGTCCTGCGCGATCATCTGCGCGAAGGCCTGCCCGGTGTCTCCCGCCGGATCGACCGACAGCCCCAGCAGCCGCTCGCGCACATCGGGCAGCTTGATGATCTCGATCAGCTCACCCTCGAGCTTCTTGACGATTGCCGCGGGCGTGGCGACCGGCGCGAACAGCCCCGACCACAGCCGCACGTCGAGATCGGGCACGCCGGCCTCTGCCATGGTCGGCACGTCAGGATACTCCGCCAACCGCTTGGTCGAGGTGACCGCCAGCGCCCTGATCTTGCCGGCCTTCAGATGGCCAGACACAGGCGGGGCGTCGGCAAGCGCCACCAGCACCTCGCCGCCGACGACGGCAGTGAGCATCTCGCCGCTGCTCTTGTAGGCGATGTGCTCGAGCGGGGCTCCCGTCTTCATCTTGAACAGCTCGGTTGCGAGCTGGAAGGCGGCCGACGAGCTGGCGTAGTTGGCTTTCGCCGGGTTCGCCTTGGCGTAGGCCACCAATTCCGCGACGGTGCGGGCCGGCGCGGCGGCATTGACCGTGAGCAGCAGGGGGAAGGAGGCAATCATCGAGATCGGCGCGAAATCACGCACCGTGTCGTAGGACAGCTTGGTGTAGACGGCAGGGTTGATGGTCATGGCGCCGGTGGCGCCCACCAGCAGCGTGTAGCCATCCGGCGCGGCCCTGGCGACGTACTCGGTCGCTATGATAGCGCCGGCGCCCGGCTTGTTCTCGACCAGCACGGGCTGGCCCAGCCGCTCGCTCAGCTTCTGGCCGATCAGGCGCGCAAAGATGTCGTTGCCGCCGCCCGGCCCGAACCCGACGACGATGCGGATCGGCTTGGCCGGATAGCTCCCCGCCGGGTCGCTCTGCGCCAGCGCCGGCATGCCGGCGGCACCAATCGTCGCGGCCGCCGCCAACCGCAGCACCTCACGCCGCGTCGATCCACGCGTCTTCGGCATGCCCGTCTCCCAGGCCTTGTGAGTTGTCGTTCCTTCACCCCTAGCACCTCTGATAAAGTGGGGCGTGTCAAGAGATCCTGTCATCGTCGTCGGCGCCGGCATCGGCGGGCTCAGCTGCGCGCTCGCCCTGAGGCAGCGCGGCATCGACGTCGAGGTCTACGAGCAGGCGCCCAAGCTGCGCGAGATCGGGGCCGGGGTGCAGCTCAGCGCCAACGGCACGCGTGTGCTGCGGGCGCTGGGGCTCGAGCCGGCGCTCGATGCCTGGGCGGTGCGGCCGCACGCTAAGGAGATCCGGCACTGGAAGAGCGGACGCACGTGGAAGCTCTTCGACCTCGGCATCGTGTCCGAGCAGCGCTACGGCGCTCCCTACATCTTCATCCACCGTGCCGACCTGCACCGCATTCTTGCCGATGCGCTTCAGGTACACGCCCCCGACAGCATCCACTTGAACGCGCGTTGCGTCGGTGTGGAGCAGGATGCCGACGCAGTCACGCTGCGCCTCGAGGACGGGAGAAGCGCACGCGGACGGCTGCTGATCGGCGCTGACGGCGTCCATTCGGCCGTGCGCGCCAGCGTGTTCGGCGCCGGCCGGCCCGAGTTCACCGGCTGCATGGCCTGGCGCGGGGTCATACCGCGTGATCGGTTGCCGCAGGGTCGCATACCGCAGGCCGGCACCAATTGGATCGGCCCCGGACGCCACGTCGTGCACTATCCGCTGCGGCGCGGCGAGGTGCTCAATTTTGTCGGCGTGGTGGAGCGCAGCGACTGGCTGATCGAGTCCTGGACGGCGCAAGGCACGCGCGGAGAATGCCTTGCCGATTTCGCCGGCTGGCACCCGGATGTGCGCGCGCTGATCGAGGCCATCGACTTGCCCTACAAGTGGGCGCTCATGGCGCGCTCGGCCATGACGCGATGGAGCGAAGGGCGCGTGACGCTGCTGGGCGACGCCTGCCACGCCGCGCTGCCGTTCCTCGCCCAGGGTGCCGTCATGGCGATCGAGGACGCTTACGTGCTCGCGCGCTGCCTGGCGGCATGCGAAGAGGACGTTGCCACGGCCTTTGCGCGCTACGAGGCGGCCCGCATTGGGCGTACGACCAGGGTCGTCGACGGCTCCGCGGCCAACGCCAAGCGCTTCCACAACCCGCGTCTGGCCGACGACCACGGCGCTGGCGACTACATCACCACGGAATGGAGCGAGGCGAAGGTCGAGCAGCGCTACGATTGGCTGTTCACCTACGATGCCCTGAATGTCGCGATCTGAGCGAAAGGCTTGTCCGCATCAAAATGATGCGCCGCGGTCCCATGCCCTCCACAGGCGCCGGCAAGTGATCTAACATGGCGCAGCGACGCCCGACGAGCTTCGGCTTTCGGAGCTACGGCGAGATAGAGGGAGGAGACCTCCGATGCAACTGCGAACCGAAAAGCAAGTCAGAGAGCTCCAAGAGATCACCATCAAGACCGACACGCGCGACATCCTCTCGCACGCCACCATCCAGGCCGAGGGGATCGAGGACTATTTCCTCGTCGATATCGATGCACACGTCACCGAGACCCAGTTCTGGTCGGAGATCATCGAGCTGATCGACAACGACGTGATCCGTCAGATGGGCCAGGCGATGGCCGCAAGGCCCGGCACTGCCAACACGGCGCTGCTCAACTCCCAGCCTGGCGTCGCCTTCCAGAACGTCTACGGCCGCATTCCTCACCAGCTGACGCTGGCCGAGGCCGTCGACGGCAGCGAGTGCCATCACTTCACCCACCTCGCGCGCCGCTCCATGGACGCCATGGGCCTCGACTACCAGGTCGTGTTCCCTACGCCGATGCTCGTGCTCGGCATGCACCCGCAGGAGGACATCGAAGCCGCCGTCGGCCGCGCCTACAATCGCTGGCTGATCGAGCGCATCCTGCCCGACGACGAGCGCATCAAGGGCCTGCTCTACCTTCCCTTCAACTCGCCCAAAGCGTGCGAGGACATCGTCAGGGACTTCGGCGACGCCAAGGGCGTCATCGGCTTCACGGTCACCTGCACGCGCAACAGGCCCGTCCACCACGATCAATACATGAAGCTCTATGCGATGATCGAGGAGACCGGCAAGCCGCTGGCCTTCCACTCCGGCTTCCACTGGGGCGACCCGTCGTTCCTGCAGCTCAACCGCTTTATCTCGATGCACGCCCTTTCGTTCGTGCACTACTCGCTCATTCACCTGACCAACTGGGTGATCAACGGCCTGCCGGAGCGCTTTCCGAAGCTCAAGCTGGTCTGGGTCGAGAGCGGGCTCGCCTGGGTGCCCTTCATCATGCAGCGGCTCGACCACGAGTTCATGATGCGCGTGTGCGAGGCGCCCATGCTCAAGCGGCCGCCGAGCGAGTACATCCGCGAGATGTATTTCACCTCCCAGCCGCTCGAGAGGAGCAACATGAAGCTGCTCGAGTCGACCTTCGACGCCATGAAGGCCGAGACGCAGCTGCTGTTCGCCTCCGACTGGCCGCACTGGGACTTCGACCCGCCGAGCTCGATCACCACCATTCCGTTCCTGAGCGAGCAGGCCAAGCGCAACATATTGGGGCTGAACGCGGCGCGCGTGTTCAATCTCGAAGTGAAGCGGATGCGGCCGCGCGCACGAGAGGTGCTGGCGGCGCGTCCCGGAGTTTCATGACATGCCGGACGCAGCAGTATCGTCTGCGCTCACGGAGCATGGCGCGGAGTTTCATCGCATCGCGGAAGCCTTTGTGGAGATGGCGGAACGAGTGCGGGCGGATGGCGCCTTCGCGCGTGTCCCGAGCAGCGACCTCGAGCACGTGCTCACGGCGGCGATCAAGCTCTATGCGGCCAAGGCGGAGGCGGAGGAGCAATTTCCGGCTCCGGTCACGGCCGAGAAGATCACTCCAACCGAGATCGTCCTCGTGGTGAGCGAATTGTTGCGCGCTGCCGACATCAGTCTATTCGATTTGGCGATGTGGTACCGGCGGGGCACCAGGTCATAGGCGCGTGGTTCCGGGAGGGCAGCAGCATGCAACGGGTCGCGATCGGCAAGGCAGCCGCCTTCCCCAACCCCGGCAGAAAAGTCCTCGAGATCGAAGGCGTCGCGGTCGGGGTGTTCTGCCGCGAGGGCAAGTTCACCGCCTTCGAGAATGTCTGCCCGCACATGGGAGGACCCGTCTGCCAGGGCAAGATCATCGCCCGCGTTCAGGAGCTGGTCGCGCCAGACAAGACCAGCCTTGGCCTTTCGTTCTCCAAGGATCAGACCAACATCGCCTGCCCCTGGCATGGCTACGAGTTCGACATCAGCAC
>VBAB01000456.1 GCA_005888525.1 Alphaproteobacteria bacterium | reverse complement strand
TCACGATGGTGCCCGGGTAGCGTACGATGCTGCGGCGCGGCCAGAACAGGCCCGAGTTGAGGGCCACCGGCACGCAGGGCAGCGCGAGCCCCTCGTAGACCGCCAAGAAGCCCGGCTTGTAGTCGGGTGGAGCGCCCGGCGGCCGGCGCGTTCCCTCGGGAAAGATCACGATCTCACGGCCCTGGCCGGCGCAACGGCGCGCGTCGCGGATGAGGCCCTTCAGCGCGCTGGGGCCCTTGTCGCGCTTGACG
>VBAB01000455.1 GCA_005888525.1 Alphaproteobacteria bacterium | reverse complement strand
CATCACCATGGCGGGATCGCGGAACACGGGGATCAGCGCGAAGCTGTCCCAGGCCGACTGATGCTTGGACGCCACCAGGCAGGCGCCCTTGGGCAGCTTCTCATGGCCGCGCACCTCGTAGCGCGTGGCACAGATCACCTTCAGCCACCACAGGCTGGCCAGCCCATGCAGCCGCAGCCCCTCCATCGCCCAGCGTCGCGGCGCCAGAAGGAGCCAGCTGCCGCAGACGAGGAAGACCGCCGTGTTGACGTAGAACACGACCAGGAAGACCAGCGAGCGGAACATGAGCATCATGCGTCTCAGGCGCCCAGTGAATGAACCTGCGCGCTGCCGGCAAGGGCGCTCCCCTCCCACGACCCGAACAGCCGCGCCACGCCGAAGCGGGCCGCCGAGGGCAGGAACTTCACGTATTCGCTGAAGAGCAGCCTGGCCGTCGCGCCGTGCAGCCACCAGCGCTCGGTGCGGAAGTTGCGCGACACGACGGGATAGGGCACCAGCGCAACCCCAGGCATCACGCGCCCGAGCTCGATGAGGCTGCGCGGCATGTGGTAGCTCGAGGTCACGATGATTAGCCGGGTGAACCGCCTGTCCGTCGCCCATGCTTTCGTTTCGTGCGCGTTGCCGCTGGTCGTATGCGCGTCGTAGCCGACGTCGACACAGCAGTCGAAAAGGGTTGGCGCAAGCCCGCTCTTGCGGTGCAGGTCCTCGCGCGTCGCCATGCGGTTGGCGCCGGAAATCAGGAGGCGCTTGCCGCGCCCCTCGGCCAGGAGACGAGCCGCCTCGCTGAGGCGGTGCTCGCCTCCGGTGAGCACGACGATCCCGTCGGCCGGCGCGCCGACCCCCGCCACATAGTGGGTGATCGAGCTGGCGAAGATCACGAACCCGCCGAGGAACGCGAAAAGCACGACGCCCGCGGCTGCGGCGAAGACTCTGCCTGCTCCTGGCACGTAACCTCTCCGAACGGTCGCCCCGGCGTGGGCTTGGCCGTCACACAGAGTACATTATCCGATTTGGACGCGTTTGTGACCCGCGCGAGCCGCGCGCACAAACAGATTTTCCCCGCCCGTCAGCATCAATGCTGGCTGTTCAGGATGCGATAAACGCCGATTCGCGACGTCAGCATGCAGAGCGAGGCGATGACCAGCACGACGATGCCGAGCAGGAAATAGCCGGGCGGGTCGAGCGTGGCGATGCCGATCAAGCGGCGCAGCTCCGCGATCGTCACGCCGCCGCCGCCCAAGATCTCCATGACCGTGGGCATGGCCACGAACACGAACATCGCCCAAAGCGCCCCGACGATGCCCGCTCGGACGCCGAGCCGCAGGAAATGCCGCTCGAACTCGCGGGCGATGAAGCGGTCCGTTGCGCCGACGAAGTGCAACACCTCGACGATCTCGCGGTTGGCGGCCATCGCGCTCTTCGTAGCCGAGACGATGATGGCGGTGGTGGCGGCTCCGACGAGCAGGAGAATGGCGAGGCCACCGAGCGCGAAGGAGCGGGTGATCGTGCGAATCTGTTGCTGCCAGCGGCGGTGATCGTCGAGCGTGACGCCCTTGAACTGCTCGCCGATGCGGGCGCGCAGGGCGTCCAGGTCGGGCGGCGCCTGGCGGTCGAGCTCGATGGCGACGAGACGCGGCACCGGCAACGTTTTGAGCGCCTCGGTCTGCCCGAGCCACGGCTCCAGCAGCTGGGCCGCGTCGGCCATGCTGATCGCACGCACGCTGGCAATGCCCGGCTGGCGCGACAGGTAATTGCTCACGTCGGCGACCAGCCTGTCGACGTCGGCTCGCTCCTTGGCCTCGACCTGCACGGTGACTTCGCTGGCGATGTCGCGCAGCCAGGCGGAGGCGGATTGGTTCATCATGTAGACCGCGCCGGCAGTGAGGCAGGCGAGAAAGCACATTATGGTAATGACGAGCGTCAGCGAGCGGCCGGTGACGGAGCCGGCGGGGACGATCGGCGCGGTGGTCTGGCTCGGATCGTTGCGCCGCCGGGAGCGGCTGCGCGGCGCGCGTTCTCCTGGCTCGAGCCTCGGCGGGGGAGCGGTGTCGGGCGGCCCGGTTGTGTAGGTTGGTACGCCCGTCTGCGGCCCGCCGAAGGCCTCGTGCTCCACGCGCGCGCGCTGCGGCTGCAGCGTCGGCGGGCCTGTCGGCCTGTCATAGGATCCGGACATGGCCGTCGTGCAGCTCCAGACGCGGTGCTTTGGTCTGCCGCATCAGTTGATGGTCGTGGGTGGCGATGACGACCGAGGTCCCCAGCCGGTTGAGCTCGATGAAGAGCCGCAGGAGACGGCGCGCCATCTGCGGATCGACGTTGCCGGTCGGCTCGTCGGCGAGCAGCAGCTCGGGCTTGTTGATGACGGCGCGGGCGATCGCCGCACGCTGCTTCTCGCCGCCGGAGAGCACATGGGGGTAGGAATACATACGGTCGCCGAGCCCAACCCATTGCAGCAAATCGGTCACGTCCTCCTTGTAGTCCGAGACCCGCTTGCCGGTGACGCGCAGCGGCATGGCCACGTTTTCCCATGTCGTCAAGTGATCGAGCAAACGGAAATCCTGGAACACGATGCCGATGCGCCGGCGCAGCTGGGCGCGCTTGGCCGGCGACACGTGGCTGATGTCCTGTCCCAGCACGTAGATCTGGCCACGCGTCGCCTGCATCGACATGAATAGCAGGCGCAGCAGCGAAGTCTTGCCGGAACCCGATGGGCCTGTGAGAAAGTGGAAGGAGCCGGGACGCAAATGAAAAGTGATGTTGCGCAGCACCTCGTGGCCGGTGCCGTATTTGAGGCCGATGCTGTTCAATCTGATCACGCTCTCTCCCGGCCTCCAAACCGAGTGAACACGCACATCCCAAGCACGAGCTGGAAGCGACGATCAATTGTCCAGGATTGTGGCGGACTGGTGTTGTCCGCGCACCGCGTGTGGAGCAACGTTCGCCTCCGCCACGTCGCGCGCCACATGACAGCCGGTGGCTGGGCAGGCGCGCCCCTTCGGCCGACGGTTGATCCAGGCCCGGGGGGAGTTATCCACTATCGGCCCAGTCACCGGAACGACGTAGATTACTTCCCCTCCCGCCGGCGGTCGAGGGTGCTGCCCGGACATGTGACACTGGCCATCGTGCTTTCCCTCGCTATTGCGACAGACGTAGCCGCCATAAGAAAAACTGACCCCGCAACACTCGATGTGGCCCGCTCCACAAAAGACGCGCCCCGACCCGCACTGAAGAGGGATGTAGGGCTGAGGACACGACCAGCTCGACGTTGAGTGTGGAAAATGACCCTTGCCCTTCAATCAGTGCGGCACGTGATCGAAGGCGGGCGCGTCGGCCCAGAAAATGCGCGCCACTCTGCCGATGCGAGCGGGTTCGCCGGAGGTCAGCAGGATGGGGGAGCGCGCGGCATCGGCCGCCTCGCCGAGGAAACGGGGGTGCCGCTGGAGGTAGTCCTCCAGGCTGTCGGCCACCACCTCGGGCTGCGACAGCAGACGCGTGAAGGGCGGCAGGTGGCGGCGGAACAGCGGCTCCACCAGAGGAAAGTGCGTGCAGCCGAGAATGGCACGGTGCGGCGGAGTGCCGCCGGTCTGAGCCAGCAGTGCGGTCACGTCGTGCGCCACCAGCCTGTCCAACTCGTCCTCGGGTGCGCCCCGCTCGATGGCGCCCACGAGCTCTGCGCAGGTCTGCTGCACGACCGTGACCTTGGGACAGCGCTTGCGGATCTCCTCCGGGTAGGCGTGCGAGGCGATCGTTCGCGTCGTGCCGAACACGGCGATCACATCGGTGTTGTACCTCTGCGGGTACTGGGGCGCCGTCACCGCCCAGGGCGTCTGCGTCGCCGCCTCCACCGTTGGGGCGACGATCCCCAAGATGTTGCGCCCGGTCCAGCCGCTCACGGGAAGCCAGTCCTTCTGCAAGGTACGTGCTGCCACGCATGTCGCCGTGTTGCATCCGAGCAGAACCAGCCTGCAACCCCGACGGAACAAGGCATCGACACCGTCGCGCGTCAGGGCCACGATCTCGTCGGAGGGCCGATTGCCGTAGGGCACGTTGCGGTGATCGCCGAAATAGACGAAGGGAACGCGCGGGAAGCGCCGCGCCAGGGCGCGAAAGACGGTGAGCCCGCCATGGCCTGAATCGAAGACGCCGATCATCGGCTCGGTTCTCCAGCCTCTCCGCTGTGTACCTTGCTCATGTGGCGGCAAAAGGGTTGACGACGGCCACGCCGAACGCCTTGAAGTCGCGAACATTGCGCGTGACGACGGTCATTTCCCTCGCAATGGCAATGGCGCCGATCATGGCATCGAGCATGTGGTCGTCAGTCGTCCGCCGCATCAGCTTCGCCCATATTCGAAAACTGGCGGCATCAAGATCGATGACGTGAAACGTCTGCATGACCTTCTCCAACCAGCGCTCGATCTCAGCGGCCTTGGGCGGGTCTCGGGTTCGCGTGATCTCAACGCCGATCTGGATCTCGCCAATGCTTACCACGGACAAGAAAAGCAGAGATT
>VBAB01000619.1 GCA_005888525.1 Alphaproteobacteria bacterium | reverse complement strand
GGTGCGCGGCACCAACATCGTGCGCCGCGAGCTGGGGCTGCCCGAGGCGGATATCCTGGCCGCCGACCCCAAGGGCTCGCTTATCGGCTAGGGCATTCTAAATCGATCACTCTGCGGCTGGAAGGCCACAGAAGCGACACGTGACGCGGTGTATATCGCTGACAGTGCGCGCAGGGCTGCGCGGCAAACGACAGGTTGAGGCCGTGGAACGCGGCAGGTTTCGGCTGACATGGACGGTCCTTTGGGCAGCTGCAGCCCTGGCCTTCGCTTGCCCGCTGCCTGCTATGGCCGATCCCCCTGATACACCCATCCTCGGCATCAGCGAGCTGAAGTTGGGCGCGCTCTATCACGACCCCCCGTACCTGTGGAGTAACTTCAGCGTCGAGCGGCCGACGGCGGACGCGAATTTCGAGGTCCTCTTCGTACCATGGGCATACACCTTCGGCGGTTACCTGCGACCTGCCATCGGCACGAGCGTCAATTTCATCGGCGGCACCAGCAAGGCCTATGCCGATCTGCGCTGGGAAATAGAAGCCCCGTCCGGTGTTTTCTTCGCGCTCGGCATGGGCGCGGCGATTCACAATGGTGAGCTCAGCCCTGTTGACAATGACCACAAGGCGCTCGGCTCCCGCGTCCTGTTCCATCCCTCGGCCGAGCTCGGCTATCGCTTCGACGGGGTCAACAGCGTCTCGATTTTCGCAGATCACGTGTCGAACGGATTCACCCAGCGCTACAACGAGGGCCTGGACACCATCGGCATCAGGTATGGCCGTAGGTTCGGTCCGATAACGGCACCAGAGACGAACGGCTGGGAACCTGTTCTTCCGATCGCCGTCTTCTCAGGGCTCTACGTCGGCGCCTTCGTGGGCTACCAGATCGAGACCGTAGATTGGTTCACGGCCTCGCCGGTTAGATCGTCGCGCAGCGGCTTTGCCGAGGGCGGCTACGCGGGGTACAGCTGGCAATCCGGCAAGGGCATCTTCGGCATCGAGGTGGATGCTTCGCCGGCCCGGCGCAACTTCTCTGCCGGCTGCGACGTCGGCGGCGTCTACTGCGTAACGCAGGTCAGCGGCGTCTACAGCGCGCGTGCCCGGTTCGGATGGGTCGTCGACAACGGCATGATCTACGGCACTGCCGGCGTCGCCCTGACGCCCTGGGACGCCAGCGTTCTGAATGCGGCGTCTCAGCGGCTCGATCAGGCGGCGGGCCTGAATGCTGGGGTCGCCGTCGGCGCCGGCCTCGAGTACAAGCTCGGCGCGAGCCTCGCCGTCCGCGGCGAGGTCCTGCATAACGGAATGTTCGGATGGGGCCTCGATCTTCCCGCCGCCGGCCGCACCTCCGACCAGTTCCAAAATACCGTCGGCCGCGTCGGCATCTCCTGGTACTTCCGTTAGCCGCCCACGACGCGGCTAGAACCGCGAGAACAGCTGGGTGAAGCCATAGAGCTTGTCGGCGATGCCGTTCATGCGGCAGGCGTGCCAGTAGGTGGCAACGTTGACGCTGATCACCGGCTTGTCGAGCCAGCGCTCGGCCTCGTCGGCGAGGCGCGCCATCGGCAGATTGGCGCCAAACTGCACGATGGCCTCGATGTCGGGGCCATCGACCGACTTGATCGCCTCGATCATGTCGCGTGCCGTCAAAATGGAATACGACGCCGGGCTCTTGCCGCGCATGTGGTTGAAGCGGACGATCTCGTAGCCGTGCGGTCCCAGCACGCCGCGCATCCTCGGCTCGATGGAGGGATAGTAGGGCTCCATCACGGCTATTCTTTTCTTGACGCCGTGACGCTTCAGCCCCTCCACCACGGCGTCCGAGGCGAGTGCGACGGGAATGTCGAAACCGGCCACGGCGCGCACGCGCCGCTTCAGCTCGTCGCACCATTGCTGGTTGCCGCCCCAGATCGACAGCGCCGAGATGCCGAGGATGAAGGCGTTGGGCTTGCAGTCCATCACCCTGTCCACCGCGTCTTCCAGTGCGGCGTCGATGAGCCGGATCGACTCGTCGAAGTCCTCGTTGCTGCGGATGGGCATGTCGGGGATGACCATGCGCGCGAGATGGTTGGTGACGCCCGGGGGGCGCATGTCGTCGTACTCGGGCTGCACGACCGTGTTGGTGGAGGGCGTGGTGACGCCGAACGCCAGACGCCAAGCGAGGTAGTCGCGCATGATTATTCCTCTCCTCGTGCCTCTGGTGAGCGTCTCGTAATGGCGCTCAACATCAGACGCGGTTGTCATACCGGGGCTTGCCCCGGTATCCATCCATCCCACAGCTCAGGCGCAAATTGAAGGATGGATCCCGGGCACAAGGCCCCGGATGATCGGCAGCGGCTCCCGGCGGCGCAATACTGCTTCCTAGGCACTGCAGGTGGACCGTCCAGGTCCTCACATGTCATATTCGCGCATGAAGGGATGCGATCGGGAACAAGCAGTCGGAATACTGCGGTCGATCGAATCACGACTTGGAGGAATAGGAATGTTCAGTCGAGCAGGTAGGTTTGCAGCAGTGTCGGCGGTGCTGTTGAC
>VBAB01000618.1 GCA_005888525.1 Alphaproteobacteria bacterium | reverse complement strand
AGAGCAATACAGGCACTTCCGCGGAGAGATTTGGCTGGAAGAAGTCATCAGCGTGCTGGCCTGAGCATGCCGACGCTGTCGACGTGGGTTCGCTCGCTTGCGCGCCATGCAACGGCGCGCACCTAGCGACGCGCCCCGCCGCAGGGTCAATTGGCCCCTTGGATCCGTCCCAGGCGGAACTCGACCAGCACCGGATGATGATCGCTCGCCCGATTGCTGGCGGCGCTGTGAACGACCTCGCCGCCGACGATCTCGATCACATCGTTGGCAAGGATATGGTCGATGCGCATGGCCGAGCTCTTGTCCGTATTGATGAGGTCGGTCGGAATTGAGTAGCGACGCCCCGTCAACGGAATGGCATCCTTCAGGCCCAGCTCGCCCAAGGCGCGGAATACATGCCGCCCGCTCTCGATGAATTGGTCCACCGCGGCCTCAGCATCGGGTGAGAAGCTGCGGAACGCCTCGATCATGGCGGAGCGGTCGATCGCGTCCTCCGGGCTGATGCAGTTCAGATCGCCGCACACGATGAGGGGACCCGTGACGCCGGAGACCAGGCGGACGAAATCGGATGCCTTGTTTTCCGGGTAACGGCTCGGGTGGGGGTGGTAGGAGGCAACGGTCAGCTCCCCGGTCGGCGCGGCGATGACCGAGGCCAATCCGCCGCGGTTGTAGATTTGCATCTCATGGGACCTGGTGATGGGGAAACGGCTGAGGATCGCGTTGCCCCAAGCGTCGTCGTAGAGCGCCGCTGCCTGACAGGGGAATCCGAACAGACCCGCGTAATCGACGGTTCTGCCGAGAAACTGCCGGCAGAACAGCGCCTCGTTGAGGACCAGGATATCGGGGCGCAGGTCGGTCACGACGGCCTTCGCCGCCTCGGCTCGCTCGCGATCGATGTCGCGCTGCTCGCCGACGCTGCGCGCGATGGGCCGCAAGCCCTCCAGGATGTTGAACGAGACAAGGCGCAAACATTCGGTCATTGGAGCGCCGTGGTTGCGTCTTTCGTGCCGAGACGCGGAGCGAGGGCGGCGGCGGATGCCGTCAACTAACCTAGGGTCCTGACTATCCGATGCCTTTTCTCACACCCTGCGTCCATTCCCCGGCGGCAGCGGCGAGAAAGGCAATGTCGGTCTGGGTAGTGACGAATTGCGCGCCGCGGCGGACCGCGGCGACCTGGCGCCCGACGTTCCGGTTGCCGCCGATCCCGGAAAACTTGCCGTGCGCTTTCGCCGCCTCGATCACGCGGTCCTGGGCTGCCACGATGGCCGGATCGTCGAACTTGCCGGGCTTGCCCATGTTGACGAGCAGGTCGTTGCTGCCGACGTGCAGCACGTCGACACCGTCGACCGCCGCGATCGCCTCCACGTTGTTCAAGCCTTCCACCGTCTCGATCATGCACACGAGCAGGCAGGCGTCGTTGAGCTGCGGCACGCTCTCGGTGAGCGGCACGGCGCGGTAGTCGAAGTGGGGATAGCCGCCCACCACCGAGCGCTTGCCGATCGGCGCGAACTTGCACGTGTCGACCGCCTTGCGCGCCTCCGCCGCGTTGGCGACGTCGGGATAGATGATGCCGGTGACGCCGTTGTCGAGCAGCAGCGAGACGTCGGGGTCGTCGATGCCGCGCACGCGCACCAGCGGGGCGACGCCGATGGCGAGCGCCGTGTGAGCGATTGCCGCAATGGTCTCGAGGTCGAAGATCGAGTGCTGCGTGTCGATGAAGACGAAGTCGTGGCCCGTCGCCTTGGCGATGCGCGCGATATCGGGGGAGCGGCCGAGACGAACGGTCATGCCGAGCGCGACGCCGCCCGCCTGCATGATCTCCTTGACGGGGTTGGTCAGTTTGGTGGTGTCTGATTGCGCCACGTGCCGCCCCCTTTGCGATGGTTGCCGAATCTTGTCATGCGAAGCCGAACAGGCGGGTCGGATTGTCGACCAATAGGCGCTTGCGCATGGCCGCATCCGGTGCCCACTCACCGAGCAGGTTGTAGAGCCGGATCGTGCCCACCTTGTCGTGGAACGACAGGTGCGGGAAGTCGCTACCCCAGATCAGCTGGTCCGGCACCTTGGCCATCAGCGCCTCGGCGAAGGGTTTCACGTCGACGAAGCTCGGGTCATGCGAGAAGCGATAGATGCCGGTGAGCTTCACCCAGCAGCGCTTGGAGCCATCGTCGGCCAGCCGCAGGAACTCCTGGAAACCCGGCTGCTTGGGTCCGTCCTTGGCGGGATAGAGCCCCATGTGCGCCACCGAGAACTCCACCGGCAGCTCTCTCAGCGTTCTCATCAGCTCGCCGATCAGCCAGCCGGGCAACAGGAAGTCGAGGTGCCAGCCGAGCTCGCGGCAGATCGCCGCCGTGCGCACGATCTTGGGTCGCAGGTGATCGGCGAACCCCGCCTCGGACTTACGCACCGGCGAGACGTTGATGCGCACGCCGCGCACGCCCTGCGCATGCCACCTGCCCAGCACCGCGTCGTTCGGCTTGGTCTCGTCGAGATGGACGACACCGCGGCGCAATTCCGGCGCGACTTCGGCCATGGCGTCAAGCATACAGGCGTTGTCGAAGCCATAGGCGCTCGGCTGCACGAACACGAAGCGCTCGAAGCCCAGCCGCCGCGCCAGCTTCATGTAGGCTTCGAGCGGCTCGTAGGGCGGTTTGTAGCGCAGGTCGAGGGCGTAATAGGGGTACTGCTCCTCGCGGCCGAACACGTGGAAGTGGGTATCGCAGGCATTCTTCGGCGCTGCGAATGCAGGTTCGTAGCCGACGTCCGGATCGTGCTTGGCAGCTGTCGACATGCGCGCGGGCTCAGGCTTGCAGGGCCGGAGCGCGGGCCGCGGGCGCTGATGCCTCCCGGCTCAGAAGCGACAGATGCAGGCCCCGTGC
>VBAB01000454.1 GCA_005888525.1 Alphaproteobacteria bacterium | reverse complement strand
GGGCATGCTCGGATAGCGCGGGTTCATGGCGCCACGGCCGTTGCCGGCACACTCCAGCGTGACGGCAAGCGTTCGGGACGGAAGCGCCATGATCTCATCGAGCGACACGGGGGCCGGCCGCGCCACGCACCCTGCCACCTCCACCTGCCATCGGTCGTCCGCCACATAGGGCACGTCGAAATGGTTGAGCAGGTAGTGCAGGCCCGTCGGCGTCACGTCGTGGCGCAGGGCCTCCAGCAGGATGCCGTAGTTGCGATTGGCGAGCTGCACCTCCTCGAGCTGGAAGGGCCCCTCGATGTTGGGCCGTCGTGCCGTGCTCTGGAAGGGGTCGGTGTCGGCCATGGATCTCGCGCTCTCGTGCAAGGCTAGCAAGGCCGGCACGCAGAGGAAACAGCTACCTAGCCGCGCTCATTGTTGTGCAAGGCCGCCGCCTCGAGCGCGAAGACCTCGCCGTCGCTCTCGGCCGTCTCCAGCCACAAGAACGGCAGGTGCGGGAATTGCTGCTCCAGCACGTTGCGACCCTGCCCTATCTCAACCACGAGCGCCCCGGTGGGCGACAGGTGGTCTCCGGCTTCGGCGAGGATGCGGCGCACCAAATCGAGGCCGTCGGCGCCGCCCGCGTGGGCAATGGGCGGCTCGGCGGCATATTCCGGCGGAAACGCCGCCAGCGCCTCGGCGCCGACGTACGGCGGATTGGCCAAGATGAGATCGTAGCGCCGGCCGGCATGCGCCGCGAAGAGATCTGACTGTACGAGCGTGATGCGTTCTTGCAGGCCGTAGTCGCGCACGTTGCGCTCCGCAACCGCCAGGGCACCCTCCGAGATGTCGCTGGCATCGACCGCTGCGTCGGGAAACGTCAACGCGGCCAGGATCGCGAGGCAACCCGAGCCCGTGCAAAGGTCCAAGGCAGCAGCTATGGGACCAGGATCGAACCCCAGATGCCATTCGTTACCGGCCGATTCCATCTGCCGGCACAGCAGCTCGCCGATGTAGGAGCGAGGCACGATGACCCGCTCGTCGACGTAGAACGAGTGGCCCCGTATCCAGGCTTCATTGGTCAAATAAGGGGCGGGCTTGCGCGTTGTGATGCGCGTCTCGATCATCTCGCGCACGGCATCGCGCTCGGATGCCAGCAGGCGGGCCTCGAGCCACGGGTCGAGCTGATCGATCGGCAGGTGCAGCGTGTGCAAAACGAGGTAAGCGGCCTCGTCCAGAGCATTGGCGGTACCATGGCCGTATACGAGCCCCGCCGCATTGAAGCGGCTTACGGCATAGCGCAGCCAGTCGCGTATCGTGACGAGCTCGTCTTGGAATGTTTCGCGCCCGGGCATTGCCGCTCACTAATAACGATGACGCTGTTGCAGCCCAGCAATTCCCATTTTCTGCGACCCCAATAATTCTACGCGTGGACCGGGTGCCCCCTGCCGGCAGTCGGCAAGGACAGTTTATCACGCCGGAGCAAATGCCAATACCGCGACGCGAGGCATCCAAAGGCTTGCCGGCAAGCCTTCCGAAGCGTCCTAACTGTGGCCTCTGGCCCCGCAAATGGCCCCAGGCCCCGGAAGCTCCGGCGAATTCGGCTCGCCCGCGGTCATTCATTTGTAGTCTGATTTGCGGCTGACGTTGATCGGTATCGTCACGACCGGTGAGTCTCACAGTACGTAGGCAGCCCCTCATATGCCGAGCGAAACAGGTCGCACCGATTAACAGCGATAACCGAAACTTTCCAAACACCCGCTTGTAATTTCAGAGAATATTTGCCATTCACTCGTATTAGGTGCGATATCGAGCGGACGAATAGGGAACTTCCACACATGGCAAAAGACCCCGAGAGGATGTCCTTCAAGGAGCTCCAAGAGTACGAGCTGAAGGTCAAGAAAGCGAAGGCAAGCGTCCAGGAGCGCAGCCGGTCGGAGCTCCGGCAAAAGCTGGAGTCGATTGCTGCCAATGCCGGATTCAAAATCGGCGATCTTTTCGCTGGCCGCGGCGGCAAGGGCCGGAAGGTCGCGGCCAAGTACGCCAATCCCGACAATCCTTCAGAAACTTGGACCGGGCGCGGCCGCAAGCCCCGCTGGCTCGCAGCCAGGTTGAAGGCCGGCGACAAGCAAGAGAAGTTTCTGCTCAAATAGCACCGGGCCGCGATGCGACTGCGAAGGTCGCGAGGGCGACTGGCCCTCGCGACTAGGATGCATCGGCTCAAGCGCGATCGATAACCATGGCGATCGAGCGATCATGGGGGTCGACGATCACGATCTGGTCACCAGCCACCAGGAACCGGAACTCGCGCAGCTCTGGAACTCGGTCCAGGACGATCGGCGGCAACTCATAGACCTCGACATCGCCCGGGATCTCGGCTCCGAGTGCCAACCGCAGCCGGATAGGCGCCTCAGGAAAGTCCCGCGGAATGCTGTCGCGAACCAAGGCGATCTGAGCCTGGCTCAGTCTCAGGCCTGCAACTTGCGGCCTCCCGTGCCAATAGCCTTGTTCGATGACGTCCACGACCTCGTACGTCCGCGGATCGACGATGCAGATCTCGTCGCCGACCACGAAGTAGCTGTAGTCGCGGTAGTACGGGAAGAATGCGAGCACTTCATGAGATACCGGGAAGAGGCGCACGTCGCGCGGCACCCGATGGCCCACGTGATAGTCGAACCTGACGTTCGCCACACGGGCTCGCTGCAGATCGAACGACCGGTGCAGCCGTTCGCGATCCTGCACACCCAACCTGATGCGAGCCTCTCGCACATTCTCGCGCCGATCGCCGAGCCGCTCCCCTCGTTCGGTGCCGTCTTTGCGCTCTCCGGCGCGCTGCCGCTCCTCGACTGCCTTGCGTTGCTGCGCCGCCCGTTCTCGCTCGGCGTTACGGTCCGGCTCGCGCGGGCGATCGGTTCGCGCACGGTCCTGCTCCGTTCCGCGGCGCTGCTCACGCTCTTGATTGGGTTGCCGCTGCGGCTCGGCTCGGCGGTTTGGTTCGGTCCGCTGTGGACCCTCCGCCCGATTGCGGCCCTCTGGCTGGTAGCCCCGTGGGGCATTCAGCTCCCCTCGCGGGCTTGCTCCGCCTGGGGAGGAGTGCGTGCCAGGATTTGGTCCGCTTGGGCCTGGCGCATGCATGCCGCCCGGTTGACCTCCGCTCGGACCGCCGGGTCCGCTACCGCGTTCATGACCCTGAGCTGAAGCTACGCCGGCATTGGCGACAAGCGCCAACGCTGCGGCGGTTGGAAAGATGAGCCGTCTCATGATTACTCCTCAGATTGCGTTTCTTTGAAAGCCAACGCGCGCGCCCCCGCGCCGTTCCCACTCGCAGCGACCCGAAAATTTGCACACCAATGGAACGACCGATGCCCGGAGGTGGGCTGGCCTGAGCCAGCCCGTCCGGCCGCTACCAGTGCCGCCAATGGCGGTGGTGACGGTGGTGACGGTGGCCGTAATAGAAGTAGACACCGGGCTCACGATAGTAGCGGTAATAGCGGTGGTGCCTGTAATGGCGATAGTGCGCCTGCTGAACAACGGCGTTTTCGCCGATGGCAGTCGTGCCAAAGCCCGCTGGCGCGGACTGCGCGGGTAGCGTCGCCGAACCCAAGCAAACAAGTCCAGCGATTGGGATGATCCACTTCAAAGCCATGTGCTGCTCCGTTGCTGTTCCGGCGTGATCTAAAGCAACGTGCCCGAACAGCCGTTGTTCCGTCCTTGCGAAGGCCCGCAGCAAAGCCGCATCGCACAAGCGAGATGCTCGAGCCTGCCAGTGCAGCGGCGGGTAGCTGCTGGGCAATCAGTCACCAAGTGATGGGATTATTGAGCGGCCACGCGTGAGGCTTCAACGCATTGAATTGACGGCGACGCGGATTGCTCAACGCTCTTGCGACGCAGGCCCATTATTCTCGGCGCTGGGCAACTGAGCGACCATCTCAGCCGTAAAGTCCGAGAGCAGGACATTGCTGTCGCGGATCCTGAACGCCGGCTGCGGAATTTCGACCACCCGTTCCCCGAAGCCAAGCACCGAGCCCGTGAGCACGCGAATTCGATCGATGTGGCCGTCCGTTGTCTTTGAGAGGTCGGCCACCTGACCGATCTTGATGCCATCGGCGGCGAGAACTGGCAGGCCAATGATCCGCAGATCGGAATTCGCGCCTTGCGCGTTGAGGCTCGTCGGGCCGACCAACAGACCCAGCAGGAGCACAAAACCATACTTTCTGGACATTATAAAACTCCCTCAGCCAGTGCGGGGACACGCTCAGATCAGACAGCAGGTTCATAAAGGTTCAGTTGAGTAACAAACGTCACACTTCACGCGTTTGTTCCGACGGCCCGGGTGCCTTGGTTCACGGCCGCGAGATCGCACCGGAGCGATTGGCCAACGGTGCGTCTCAGCCAGATCGCTCTCGAGCGGCTCGAGCGACGCATCGATTGTGAATGTCACTTGGTGCAGGCTGAACCCTCGCGCATTCCTCGCGAGGGCGCATTTTCTCAGCATCATTTATCTGCGCTCGGTGGCGCGAGCTCGGCAAAGGCCGCAACTGCTTCTGCCGGCACATCGAGGATGACGGCACCCCGAACCGGCATAAAGCTTCCCTTGGGAATCTCGATCGTGCGTGCTCCGAGGCCCAGGTGCCTTCCCGTGGTCATGCGGAGCCTTTGAGGCTGCAACTTGTCATCGAAGGCAATGTCGGCCACTTGGCCGACTTCAGTACCGTCCTTGGAGAACACGGGTGCACCGATCAGCTCAGAAACCATCTCGAGGGCTTCAAGATCGACCTTTCCCGGGTCTTCCGCGTGCGCAACTGGAACCATCCCCATGAGGAGTACGGCCAGGGCGCATCCGATCAAGACGTCACGCATTTGAGGTGAAAACCGCATTGGGGCGCAACGCTATTGCGGCTTCGGCGGCGCCGGTGTCGGCACTGGCGGAGCCGAGGGTGCTGCATTCGGTAATTCGCTGCGCTGTGCATTCTTCACGCTATCCGCGGGGACAACCCAGCTCGGGCCGAACATGAGAAATCCAAGCAAGGCGATGAATACGATACCGAGCACGAGGGGCGCCCAGCCTACCTTGGTGTCGCGGTCGATGTACTCAGTCGCACGGCGAAGATCGTCTGGTCCACCTTGATACGTCATGTTCGTTCTCCAGTGCGTGCCTCATCAGGAACGGGCGACGCAGTGGTGGGGTTCCAGCGGCACTTGTTTGAACAGTCGCCCGTCTCTTCCTTCACGGTCGAGCGAACAGCATCGCCGCGATAGCGAAGAGCGTGATCAGTGCGGCAAACACCGGCAGGATGCTCCGATTGCCGCTCATCTGGCGAATTTTGCGATAGTAAGCTCCATGATGCACGCGTCGGTTGCTGCTGCAGAAACGCGGCGCGCGCATCACAGTTCCGCAAGCGTGTGTCAGGGCAAGTGGGCCTACATGCGGCCTACATAATGCCCGCCATGATGGCGCTGACGCCGATTGCAACGGATGTGAGGAGTGATGCGAAAAGAAGCCAAAAGGAATTGCTGATCCCGTCTTCGTCCCTGCTCATGGGCGATCTCCCGACAAATGCCCAAGGATCGTGCGCGTGCGCACCCCTGCGAAACGTATTGTCGCGCAAGGGGTTCCGAATATTTCCTTGTTTCCTGTGAGAACTTGCTGCCGACGGCCGGTCGCCGCCTGCGGGTCGCCGTGCTCTCATACCCTGCGCCCAGCCCCGCTTGTGCGCGGCGAGGGCAAAGCCATTGTTCTCACGCCATCGACCCCGAAATCCCTTCTTGCTCAACCCCGTATGACCCAGACGAATACGAAGAGCCCAACGCCCGCAAAGAGGGCCAACGCCAGAGAAGTTGCGAGGACGACATTGACGTTGTGCCCCGTCACTCCCTGGCGTGCTCTCGTAATATTTGTTTCCCGATCACCGAGCGGCTCGGCATTCTCATGTCGGCGCGCTTGCTCCTCCTCCTCATAAAGCTCGCGACTGGCCGCGTCTGTCAGGCGCTGCGCTAGAGGATTCGCTCGCCGTTTGCGCGTTGAGATCAATCCGTAAGCGAGAGCGAGGCCAAGCAAGACGGCTCCGCCGACTGTCATGATGAACCAGAATACTGGACCTATGTTCATGGGCGGCTCCGCTCAAGGCCTCCCCATCAAACGCTCGTGGCTCGGGAGGGGTTCAAATAGGACCGCGCTTCGCGCATGCAGCATCACATCGGCGCGAACATCGGGGAACGCCCGAGAACTCGTCCCGTTGTAACTTTAAAGATGATCGAAGGAGGACCAAGATGAAGGCGATCGTAACGTCCGCGCTGTTGGCGCACGGTCTTCCCCAAATGAGCAACCGAAATCCTGCCTTGCGCAGGCCAGATGGCGAGGATGCAGCCAATGAGTAACGCGACCAGCATCGTCCTTGTCCTCATCGTCGCACTTCTCGTTGTGACGGTCGCTTCCGTGCGCGCCCGCAGTACGCCAATGCTGCTCGCCACATCAATCGATGAGGGCGGGCTCGGTGCCTATTATCCGAGTGAGCCCGTCGCAACGCCGGCAAAAGGAGGCTGACATGCGCCGACAAATTACAGCGGTGATAGTCGGCATTATCGTCGCAGTGGTCGTAATCTACGCGGTCTTCGACCAGCGCGTTTCGTTCAGGAGCATCGTCGCGGCTGTGCCAGGCATTCAGCCGCACGCCAACTGATGCGAATGAGCGGCGTTGAGCGCGGGCCGCATGCAGGCGGCACGACATGACGGAATGATCACCCCTCTCAGCGAAAATCATCCTGCAGCAAGCAGCATCCCGGCTCCATCAACCATGCTGCCGGTTCATGCTTGTGCGTGTCGCGGCCGTTGCGCTACCGCTCTACGGTAGCTGCGCTGGCTCACAGCGCAGCTCGCGTACCGCGCCCCCGTTCGGTACGCATTATCGGGCGTCACGCTTCCCTCAGCGCGACGCCCTTTTCTTTCCGACGTGCCGCTACAAATTCCTCTCTCTTCGCCTTCCCACCTGTCGTCGCAGCCGTCATCCAGCGCGGCATGCGCCCGATGGACATCGAGCGGGCGGACGGTTCATTGGAAAAGTGAAAACAGGGGGCCAAAAATGGGAACATTTTTGAGCCCGGCGGAGGTGGTCGAGGGTACCTTGGCAGGCTGGGCCGTTCGCTGGGCGCGACCAGTGGCGCGACCGGTCCTGGCCCCAGAGCGGTCGGTGCCCGCGGCCCTCGCACGCGGGGGTACGCCTTGCGCCGCGCGAACGGGTGGCGCCGCCATCGCGGCATCGTCGGCCGCTTTTTCGCGGTGCTCGGTAACGCTGCTTGCCGGCGTCGGAAGATCTATTTCGTCGCTCGGAAGGGCGATGGACGCTGCGTCGCGCGGGGGACCCAACGCGCGTGAGATCTGGCTTTCGGCAGTCCTGGTCGGCGCCTCAGCTGGCAACGCGATCGCGGGCGCTGGGCTCGGCGCCTCGGACCGCGGGATACTCGAGTTGCTGGGGATCGGGCGAACCGGCCTCAGTGTGCTGGCAATAAACCCCGCAGCCGCACAAGCGAGGACGATAGGGAGCCAGATGTAAAGTGGTACCCTTCGGCTGAACAACGAGGCACCTTTTGTGAACGTACCGCCTGGAGCAGGTCAAGTCGCAACGCTTTGCCTCTCGATAGGTTCCATGACGGCATCTCTCGGTTCCCCTTCTTCTGCCTCCCCCGTCCTTGGTGAACCGCCCCAGGATTGGCGGGTTATTCTCGTCGGCCACCCCGGTCTTCCCCACCGGTTCCCCTCCAGTGGCCCAGACTCAGGGCGTCTTCACTCCTCCGAGTGAAAGACGCCTTTCTTCTTGCCGAAATGGAACGCCGAACCGCGTGGCGCGGTTTGGCAAGAGCATGCGCGTTGCGAGCTTCATCGTCTGTGCTTTCGTAGTGGCCATCAACCTTGTCGCCGTGCAAGCGGAGCCACCGCGACCCACCCAGCAACCTATCATGGCCGAGCAACAAGGCGCGCCGCCTGGTGGAGGCATTGTGGTTGCGGGGCTGTTCGACTGGATTTTCGGTGGATCACAACCGGGAGAACCGTCGAGGTCCGCTCCTGGACCGCAGCCACGCGGTTCCGTCGACGAGGAGGACAACCGCCAGAAACGGCGAGTGCCGCAAAGCAGCGGTGGAACCTATAGGACCCTCTGCGTTCGCCTTTGCGACGGTTTTCCGATCCCGATGAGCTTTGCGACGACAAAAGATCGCCTCTCCCTCGACGCCGCCCGATGCGAACAGCAATGTCCCTCGCGGTCACGGTTATTCGTCTACCATAATCCAGGCCAATCGCTCGAAGACATGACTGACCTCAAGGGGAACCCCTACAGGGATCTGCCACAAGCATTCCGCTACCAAACTGCGTACGTCCCCGACTGCACGTGCCGCGGCAACCCTTGGGATGCTGAGGCCCTAGCTAGGCACCAAGCCTACGCTCGCGCGCCTGCGCCGAAAGACAATGGGGTGAAGGCCGCGGAGCAATCTCGCGCTGGCGAGCCGCAAAGGCGTGGTCTGCAGAGCTCTCGCGGATATCGCGATCGTCGCGCCATGCAGGATGACGACTGAACTCGCCGAAGCCGTCATGCGCGGCTTTCGCGGTCGCTCGTGCCACCGCTCCCGGCGGGCGGAACCTTCAACCGGGGGTGGCGTTGGTTTGGGGGGTAGCGTGCCTGTTGTTGCGCTCGAGCATAGGAGTGTTTTCGATGCAAATCGATCGCGCCAGCACTGAAAAAGTCATTGCCATGCTCGGATTAACTCTGAGCTTTCTATTGCTGTTGGCAATAATCGCCCTGGCATTCGTTTGAATTGACAGGGTACTCGGAGCGAGACGGAGACGTGCACGTGACCTGTCGGCGGCATCCTGAGCCTTGCTCGTAACTCGCCGTTTGAAGTGGCGCGGTCCGTCGGCCCCTACGTGGTCGGTCCCATGACAACTCACGAGCGCCCATCTTTCACCTTTGGCATCGAGGAGGAATGCTTCCTCGTCAGCCCTTGGACGCGTGCGCTCGTAAGCGAACCGCCGAGACAACTGCTCGACGAATGCAGGGGCGCGTTGGGCGAGCGCGTCAGCGCAGAATACCAACGCTCGCAGATCGAGTTTGCAACCAACATCTGCGCGAGCATGTCCGACGCTCGGATGCAACTCGCCCGGTCGAGGAATGTGATTGCGACCATCGCGAGCCGCTATGGACTGATGCCAATCGCCGCTTCGACACATCCTTTCACATCATGGAGCAGCCAGCGGCACACGGACAAAGAGCGCTACAACAAGATCGCCGATGATCTTCAGGCGGTTGGTCGACGCATGGTCGTCGGCGGCATGCATGTCCACGTCGGCATCGACGACAACGAACAGCGCATATTCGTCATGAACGAGATTCGCTGCTACTTGCCGATGCTTCTCGCGCTCTCGACGTCCTCACCGTTCTGGCAAGGTGAGAACACTGGTTTGAAATCCTATCGGACATCGATCAACGACGCGACACCACGCAAGGGTATCCCTGAGCGCTTTGCGAGCTGGAGCGATTATTGGAGCACCGTTGGCACGCTGGTGCGGTCCGGCGTAATAGAGGACGCGACAAAAATCTGGTGGGATCTGCGGCCTTCGGCGCGATTCCCCACGCTCGAATTGCGGATCACTGACATCTGTCCGCTCATTGACGATGCTCTTTGCATCGCAGCCCTCTTTCGCTGCCTGTGTCGTTGCCTGCTTCGGCGCAACCGCGAGGAGCGGGGTTTGTCGAATCACCCGCTCCTGCTCCTCAACGAGAACCGCTGGCGCGCACAACGCTATGGCCTCGAGCACGGTTTCATTGATTTGCATCATGGAAAGGTCGTCACGAGCGCTGCCCTGCTCGACGATCTCTTGGAGCTGATCCGTGAGGACGCAGAATATTTCGACAGCATTGCCGAGGTTGGTCATGCGCGCACGATTCTTGCGCGCGGCACGAGCGCGGACCGCCAGGTTGCTCTCTACCGCCAACAGCTC
>VBAB01000617.1 GCA_005888525.1 Alphaproteobacteria bacterium | reverse complement strand
GCGCTTGAGCTGGGCGAGGGTCAAGGTGTTAATGGCGGGACCCGGCACCGATAGCCAACTGCCGTCGGCCCCGCGTACGATGTGGGGGTTCAGTACAGGATCGTGGGAGAGCACGAGCACGCCGTCGCTGGTGACCGCAAGGTCGGTCTCGAGCGTCGTGACGCCGATCTCGAGCGCCATGGCGAAGGCGGCCAGCGTGTTCTCCGGCGCCAGGCCGCGGGCGCCCCGGTGGCCCTGCAGATCGAAGGCATCCACAGACGGCGCCACGATCATAAAACCGACAAGAGCGAGCCCAAATATCGGCGATTGTCCCATGAACGCCAGCGCCCCCGGATCGTTGTCGCAGGGCGAGCATAGTGCTACCGCCCCTTCCCGATATCCTTGAACATGTCTGATAGGACACGAGCATGACCGGATCGCTCATTCCCCGCACGCGGCTCTTCGGCAACCCGGCACGCGCGCAAGGCCAAATCTCGCCGGACGGACGCTGGCTGTCCTGGCTCGCCCCCGAGGACGGCGTGCTCAACATCTGGGTTGCACCGACCGGCAATATCGGCGCTGGGCGCGTCATCACGGGCGACAGGAAGCGCGGCATCCGCTTCCATGCCTGGGCCAACAGCAGCGCGCACGTGCTCTACCTCCAGGATGAGGGCGGCACCGAGGACTGGCACATCTACGCGGTGCCAGTGGAGGGCGGACCGGCGCGCGACCTCACTCCGCTGCCGGGCGTCAACGCCCGCATCCAGGAGCTGAGCCTCGATCAGCCTGATGTGATGGCCGTCGCCCTCAACGATCGCGACAAGGCGTGGCACGACGTCTACCGCATCGACATCCGCACCGGCGAGCGCGAGCTCCTGTACGAGAACCGCAAGGAGCTGGCCGAGATCGTGCTGGATCGGCAGCTGCGGCCACA
>VBAB01000597.1 GCA_005888525.1 Alphaproteobacteria bacterium | reverse complement strand
GCATCTGCCGTTGCTCGTCGCTGAAGCCGAACGTCATGTGCGCATCGCTCATGCCATCAGATCCTTGATGAGCGGCCTCACCTCCGCCGCGAAGCGTTCGAACTGCTCGCCGCGCTGCTCGTAGGGGCCGACCAGATCGAGGCTCAAGTGCCGGACCCCGGCAGCATGAAACGCACGAATCTTTTCGGCAACCTGGTTGGGGGTGCCGACGGCTGCATACCGCTCGGTCGCCGGCCGCATGTTCATTGCGTAGCGGACGCTGAGCGAGTCCGATGCCGCATCGAGAGCGCGCTCGTAGCTGTCATCTATGCGCGTGAACATGAGATGTGCCGTGCCGAAGCGATCGAGGTTGCGGCCCGCCTCCTGCATCGCTGCCTCGATCGTCATGAGCCCATTGGCGAACATCTCCGGTGACACGGCATAGGAGAACCAGCCGTCGGCGAGACGAGCGGCGCGTCGCAACGCCGGATCGGAACGGCCGCCGCACCAGATCGGCGGCCCACCGGGCTGTCGCGGGGAAGGGGTCATCTTCACGTCCTTGAAGCTGTAGAAGCGACCATCATGGCTGACCTTCTCCCCGGTCCACAGCTTGCGAATGACCTCGATGCCCTCACCCAGGCGCGGCCCGCGCTCGTTGATCGGCACGCCGCAGCCCTCGTATTCCTTGGGAAATTCGCCGCCGATGCCGACGCCGAAGATGAAACGGCCGCCGGTCAGATGATCGAGGGTGGCAATTTGCTTGGCGACTGGCGTGGGATGGCGCAGCGGCAGCAAGTAGACGGCCGTGCCGAACGTCAAGCGGCGACTGACGACGGCGGCCTGCGCGATCTGCGCGATCGGGTCCAGGAACGGGATCGCGAACGCGACGTGATCGCCGCACCAGAAGGAGTCGAAGCCGAGCCGGTCGACCTGCTGGACGACATCGACGAGCTCGTCAACCGTCGGCATCCACGGCCCGATCGCGGGCTCGGTGCGCCGCAGCATGGTGTTGACGCCAATCTTCAGGGTATCGTCGAGTGGAAGCGTCATTTGTCATCGGCCTCGCTTTGCCGGGTGGCCCATGCGCGGACCATTGGGGCGCCCGCTTGCGTTCGACAATAGCGCGAGCCGGCTTTTTGAGAAGCTAGCGAACAAGAACGTAAGGAGCACTCCATGCGTTTGAAGAACAAGATTGGGATCGTGACGGCCGCCGCCTCGGGAATGGGACGCGCAGGCGCCGTGCGCTTTGCGCGTGAGGGCGCGGCAGTCGGCGTGGTCGACATCGACCGAGCCGGAGTGGAAGCGGTCGTCGCCGAAATCGCGGCCGCAGGCGGGCGCGCACATCCGATCGTCGCCGATCTGACGCGCGACGAGGACTCACGGCGCATCGTGAACGAGACGGCGAAGGCGTTCGGCGGACTCGACTTCATATGGAACCACGTCGGCCATCCGGGACCCGCGTCGGTCGAAGGGATCGACATGAAGGACTTCGATTTGGCGATGACACTCAATCTGCGCACCGTGCTGATCACCACCGAGGCGGCGCTGCCCGAGCTGCGTGCGCGCGGCGGCGGCGCACTGCTGTTCACGGCCTCCACCTCGGGCCTCACCGGATCGCCGTTCTCGCCGGTGTATTCGGCGGCCAAGCACGGCGTGGTAGGGTTCGTGCGGGCCATGGCCAAACGCTACGGACGCGAGAAGATCCGGGTGAACGCGGTCTGTCCCGGTCCGATCGATACGCCGATGCTGCGTGTGTTCGTCGCTCGGCCAGACCAGCAGTCGACCAGAGGGGCCGACAAGGAACAGCTCGTACGCCAGCGCGGCGGACAAAATCCGCTCGGCCGGACCGGCAGGCCCGAAGAGGTTGCCAACGCGGCTTTGTTCCTGTTGTCGGACGAGGCCTCGTTCGTTACGGGCGCCGCGCTCGCTGTCGACGGAGGCGCGACGGCATAGCCGGCAGGCCTGAGTTCAGTGCTGATCGCGAACCCTGCGGGAAAGCCCCAGCCAGTTGCCGAGGATGTTGGAGGACGCCCATGAAATTCGGACTGCGCTATTGCAACACCGCGCGCTATGTCGATGCAAAAGAGGCCGTCGCGTTGGCTCACGCGGCCGAGACCGCCGGCTTCGAGTCGCTTTGGACGGTCGAGCACACCATCGTCCCTGCCGGCTATGCATCGGCCTATCCCTACGATCCGAGCGGCAAGATGGCCGGCGGCCGGGACGACATGCCGTTGCCCGATCCCCTGATCTGGATGGCCTTCGTCGCGGCGGCAACAACCAAAATCAAGCTCGCCACCGGCATCCTGATCCTGCCGCAGCACAACCCCGTTCTGGCCGCCAAGCAGATCGCCACCCTCGACCATATGTCGCGCGGTCGCATCCTGCTCGGTGTCGGAGCCGGCTGGCTGCAGGAGGAGTTCGCGGCACTCGGCGTCCCGTTCGCAGAGCGCGGCGCCCGCATGGACGAGTACATCGCGGCCATGCGCGAGCTGTGGTCGGCCGACAAGCCGACCTTCAAGGGTCGCTTCGTTGCATTCGAGGGTGCCTATTGCCGGCCGCAACCGGTCAACAAGTCGGTGCCGATCATCGTCGGCGGCCACTCTGAGGCCGCGGCGCGACGCGCGGGACGGCTCGGCGACGGCTTCTTTCCTGCGCGCGGCGCGCCGGCACAGTTGATCGCGATTGCGCGCAAGGCGGCGGAGGCGGCCGGTCGCGATCCCGCCAAGCTGGAGATCACCGCCAGCCTGCCGGACGATCTAGCCGAGCTCGATGCGCTGCGCCGCCTCGGCGTTACTCGGGTGCTGGTCCCCTCGGCCGGCGGCGCGGGCCTGCAGGCGCGCATCCGCGGACCCGAGGACCTCGCCAACTGGGCCGATGTCATCGAGCGGCATAGGGGTTTGTGAATGCCGACGAATTCCCCGGCGCCCGATGAGCGCCGGGGCTTCTTGTGACCTTTGGGTATGGAGAGGCATCACGCTGGCTAGGCGGTCGACCTCCCGTCCATTCCGATCCAATCCCGGGCGCG
>VBAB01000596.1 GCA_005888525.1 Alphaproteobacteria bacterium | reverse complement strand
CGATGTTTCGGCTGTGGCCCGCTATGCGATCCAGAAGATCGGCGCCAAGAAAGCTGCCGTCGTCTACATCAACAACGACACCGGCATTGTCGCTGCCCAGGTCTATCGAGACAGTTTCACCAAGGCGGGTGGCGAGGTGGTCGCTTACGAAGCCTATGATCCGAAAGCGACGGATTTCACCGGTGCCATTCTGAAGGTGCGCGCGGCTCAGCCAGATATGATTCACTTGCATGGGCTCATCGCGGACATGCCACAGGTGCTGGCGCAGATGCGCCAACTCGGGCTCAACCAGCCGGTGTCATCATATTCGGCGATCTACAATCCCAAGGTGATCGAACAGCTCGGCAAGGCGGCAGAGGGCATCATCGCCACCTCGCTTGCGCCGGGCGTGGGCGACCTCCCCGCTGTCGCCGCGTATGTCGCACGCTGGACGAAAGAGGTCGGCCGCGAGCCGAACGGATTGCCCTACACGCAGTATCTGCATGATGCGCCGTATATGATCGCTGCTATCTTTGCGTCCATGGACAAGAAGGGAATGGCACCGAGCGGCGAAAATTTCCGCAAGGAAATGCTGGCCATTGCGACCTTCGATCTGCCGTTGACCGGTGCAATTACCGTGTCCGACAGCCACACCGTCTCAAAGCCGGTCTATCTGGTCGAGGTAAAGGACGGCAAATGGGTGCCGAGGGGCATCGTGCAATAGTCCGCCTTCTAGCCAGAGCATTGCGGCAGGCAAGTGCCTGCCGTCATGCGGCGCCTCTGCTGGCCCACTCGTGAACGCCGCATGCCGGCGGGATGACATCGGCAGATGTTTACCTGGACCACGATCGCCCAGATCCTTTGGACCTCGTTTGCGACCGCGAGCTATTACGTGCTCTTTGCGGTCGCATTCTCCCTGGTGCTCAAGGTCAACGGCGTCTTCAATTTTGCGCAGGCCGGGTTGATGACGGTGGCGTTCTACGCGGCCCACGCCTCGATTGCGTGGGCCGGCCTCGGCGGACCCATGAGCTTCGCAGTGGCGCTGACGGCAACGCTCCTCAGTGCATGGGGACTTGAGCACTTCGGCTTCGCGACGATGCGCCGCAATCAAGCCTCTCCCATGTTCGTTTTCATCTTCACGATCGTCACCTCCGAATTCGTCGCCTATCTGGCCATGTTGCTGTTCGGCACCTGGCCGAAAACGATCTTTCCGCAATTGTTCTGGCCCGTCACGTTGGTCGGCGACATCGCGGTAAGTGCATGGGACGTGCCGGCGTTGCTCTCGGCGTCCGGCGCGGTGGCGGCTCTGTGGGGCTTCATGCGGTATTCGCGGCGCGGCCAATTCATGGTCGCTGTGGCGGACAACCCGTCGCTCGCGGAGTTCTATGGCATTGACCGGCAGCGCGTATTTACGCTGACGATGTTGATTGCCGGCGCCTTGGTCGCCGTCGGCATGTTCCTCTATGGAACGCGGGCCCAGGTTCAGCCGCTGACGGGCCTCGAGCTGATGCTGTTTGCAACCTTGGCGACAATTATCGGCGGCATAGGCAACGTCTGGGGGGCAGCGCTCGCTGCGATCGTGCTCGGCGTCGTGCAGAATGCGAGCATTCTTGTCATTCCGTCGGAGTGGCAGGGCTTTCTGCTCTACGTGTTTCTGTTCGCCACCATCATCTTTCTGCCGCAGGGCATTCGCCTGCCGGAACGGCGCAGAAAGCTCGCGCACGGCGATGCCTTGGCCGCGCCATCGGCCGACAAGCCCGCATCGGTCGGGTGAACCTCCACAATGGATTACATCTATTCCGTCATCATCCTTATCAGTTTGTTCGTGGTTCTCGCGACCAGCTTCAATCTCGTGATCGGCTATGGCGGGCTGATTTCGATCGCGCATCCAATTTTTTATGGGCTCGGCGCCTACACCTCGGCGCTGCTGGCACGTGACGCGGGCCTCCCCGTGCCAGTCGCGATGCTGGCTGGTGCCGGGTTGGCGACCGCAATGTCGGTCGTTCTGTCGTTGCCCGCCTTGCGCATCTCCGGCGACTATCTGTTGATTGCCAGCATCGGGTTCCAGCTTGGCATGATCGAGTTGATCAAGAACCTGCGCTTCACCGGCGGCGCCAGCGGGGTCTCGAACATTCCCGCGTTCCTCGTGCCCAGCTACGGACGCTTCGCCTATGTCGCGCTGGTCATCTGCGTTGCGGTGGCCGTCGTGTTGTTGGTGCGATGGATTGCCCACAGCGATTATGGCCGTGCGATCAGCGCCATGCGCGATGACGAGGTGGCATTTGCGGCGCTTGGCCGCGACGCAAAGTGGATGAAGATCTCGATCTTCGCCTTGGGCTCCGGCATCGCCGGGTTTGCAGGCGCGCTTTATGCGCACTATTTCCGATACGTCACGGTCGAGCAATTCGAGATCCTGATGTCATCGACGATCCTGACGATGGTCGTTGTGGGCGGGCTCAGAAGCCCGTGGGGGCCGGTGGTTGGTGCAGTTCTGCTGCAGATCCTGCCGCAGGCCATCACGTTCCTGAACCTGCCGCCGGTCCTGCTTGGACCGCTGCAGGGGCTCTTGTTCACGGGGCTCGTGTTGGTGTTCATGTTCGTTCGCCCCGGTGGATTGATCCAGGCCGGTACCACCTGGACCTCCTCGGCCCACAC
>VBAB01000595.1 GCA_005888525.1 Alphaproteobacteria bacterium | reverse complement strand
GAACGCGGTGCCGAACAGGAACAGCCAGTGATGATCCTTGAGCGGCTCGAGCACCTCGCCGAGCAGCTTCGGCACGCCCTGCATGCCCATCAGGTACTGGAAGATGGAGGCGACCGCGAGCAGGAAGATCACAGCGGCCGTCAGGATGGCGCTATCGTAGGCAATACGCGCCATCTCGCCCCATGGCACGTTGCGATAGTAGAGCTTGGCGGCGAGGAACGCGTAAGCCGCAACCACCGCGCCGGCTTCGGTCGCGGTGATGATGCCGAAGAAAAACCCGCCCAGGATGACGACGGGTACGACCAGCGGCACCGCCGCCTGCGCACCGGCGCGGCCGACGCGACGGAAGCTCGGCTTGGTGTCGACCGGCCAGTCGTACTTGCGCGCCCGCAGGTACACGAGTCCCATCAGGCAGATCATGATGACGAAGGCCGGAATGAAGCCGGCGAGAAACAGCGTCACGGCCGAGGTGTTGGTGACCTGGGCGATCACGATCATGAAAATGGCGGGCGGCACCAGCATGCCCATGGCGGTCCCGGCCGCGATCATCGAGGCCGAGTCGGCCTTCTTGTAGCCGGCCTTGGTCAGCGGCGGCATCAGCGAGGAGCCGAGTGCCGAAACCTCCGCCATCTTCGACCCGCAGATGTCCGAGAAGAAGTAAGCGACGACGATCACCGACATGCCGAGGCCGCCGCGCACCCACCCCACCAGCGAGCGCGCGAACTCGACGAGCGCGTGGCTCATACCGCACCGCTCCATCAGGCCGCCCGCGAACACGAAGGCGGGGATGGCAAGCAGCACCCAGCTCTGCGAACCCGAGACGAGAGCCGAAGGCAGCTGCTGCATGGGATAGCCGCCCAACCAGAGGCCCGCTATCCCAGCAACCGCGAGCGAGAACACGATCGGCATCGACAGCAGCAGCAGCACGACGAAGATGATAGCGACAAAAAACAGAAGCATCGTGTGGCCCTAGTGGATAGCGTTCGCGTCGCGAGGCGGTGGGGCAACGATCATGGACAACGCATAGATGACGATGAGTACGCCGCCGACGAGGGCGGACGCGTAGAGAAAGGCGAGACTGATCTCCAGCCCCGCCGTCGTCAGCGTCCAGTTGAGCTTGCACAGTCCCCAGGCATACCAGGCGGCGAGCGCGCCAATCCCGGCGATCAGCAGATGGTTGAGGATGTCGAGGCCCCGCCGTAGCGAACGCGACAGCAACGGCGTGATGAAATGCAGGGTGAAATGCGACCGGCTGCGGATTCCGATCGCGGCCCCGATCAGCGTCAACCAGGCGAGCGCCATCTCGCCAACTTCCTCGACCCACGTGAAGGGAACCGAGTCCCAATCCATGTAGTTGGTAATCGCTGCCACCCCGTAGCGCAAGACCACGCCGATCAGGAGATTGATCATTGCCAGCGTGATGAGCGCCGTGACAGCCATACGGGGCAGCCGCTCGATGTATGACATTGAGACCCCACGACGCAAAATGGTGCAAAGTTTGGTCCCCGGAAATGATGCCCCGGGGACCAGAGAAGAACCGACGCCCTCGACAACGCCGCGTCAGGCCTTAAAGGCCGCGATCTCGTCGAACAGCGCGCCGAATTGGGACTTGTAGGTGGGCCAGACCTTCTGCTCGGCGATCTTGCGGAAGGCCTCGACGTTGCCCTGCACCACCGTCATGCCTTTGGGCTCGAGCAACTTCTTGGCGCTTTCGAAGTTATCGACCGACTCGATCAGGTTGCGCACCTTGCTCTGAGCCTCCCGGCCGACATCCATGAAGAGCGCCTCGAGGTTCATCACCACGCAGGTCGGCCCGTAGTTGTGGTAGGTGAGCGAGGTGTATTTCGCCACTTCGTAGATTTTCAGCGCATCGATGTTGGCAACGGGCAGGTCGCCGCCGTCAATGACGCCCTGCTTGGCCGCCGAGACGACCTCGCCCCACGCCATCGGCACCGCGTTACCCCCGAGCCCGTTGATCGTATCGGAGAACACCTTTGCGAGCTGGACGCGGATCTTCTTGCCCCTCAGATCCTTCGGCTCCACGATCGCACTGCCGTTGGTCCAGAAGTGACGGAAGCCATAGTCGAAATAGTAGAGGACCTTGAGCTTGTATTTCTCCTGGAACTGCTTGTCGAGCGTGTCGCCGATCTTCCCGTTCATGATGGAGTACGCCTGCGCGTAGTCCTTGACGAGATAGGGCACCAGCAGGACACCCATCTCGGGAAATACGGTGGCGGCCGCACCCGCCGGGCTCCCGATCGCGACGTTGCCCGCCTTCACGGCATTCATGATCTCCATTTCCTTTGCGAGCAGGGTTCCGCCGTGGAAGCGAACCTCGACCTCGCCCTTGCCGCGCGCGGTGATCTCCTTGGCAAAGAGCTCCATGGCGATGCCGCCGACATCGGGGGCGCCGAGGATGTTGGCAAAATCGAGCTTTTTTGGCTGGGCCTGCGCGTAGACCGGCGCTCGGCCCGTCGCGAGAATGCCGGCAACCCCAGCACCGGCCTGCAGCAGGCCACGCCGCGTCACCGCACTTCTGATTTTCCTGGTCGTCATGTGTTTCCTCCGAGTTGTCGCTTCCGTGCCGGGACTTCTACTGGTCGGTCGCGGCCGCCCATCCCTTCCTGTGAGCATACATCATGGCGCGGACGGAGCCACTATGTGCTGAGGAGATCGACGCCCGGATGATTGCCAAAGCGCGCGCGCGGCAGACCGAGAAGGATTTCTCGATTGGCAGCGCGACAGGCGGGTGAAATAATTCCATCCACACCGCCGCCGCCGGCTCGCAGCTGGGATGGAACGCCGGGACACGCCTAGTTGTCACTCAGGGGAGAGAAGAGATGCTGATCAAGCTCGCCACAGGCCAGATCTACTACGACCTCACGGGCCCAGAGAACGGCCAGGTCGTGTGCTTCACCCATTCACTTGCCTCCGACGGCGGCATGTGGGCGGAGCAGCTGCCGCCGCTGCTGGCCGCGGGCTATCGCGTGCTGCGACTCGACATGCGCGGCCATGGCGGCAGTGACGCCGTGGCGGGCGACTACACCATGGAGCAGCTGGCCGATGACGTGGCCGGCTCGCTCGATTTTCTCGGCATCACGCGCGTGCAGTTCATCGGCCTCTCGATCGGCGGCATGCTGGGCCAGGCATTCGCCATCAAGTACGGCCAGCGTCTCATCTCGGCGATGCTCTGCGATACCTCCCCGCAGACACCGCCCGGTGCACAAGAGGCATGGGCACCGCGGATCGACGCCGTGAAGAAAGCCAATTCGCTTGCACCGCTTGCCGACCCGACGATGCAGCGCTGGTTCACCGATGCGTACAAACCGCGTAATCCAGGGCGATGGAAGCAGATTCACGCCACGATCGCAGGCACCACACCGGCAGGGTATCTGGGCTGCGCGGCGGCCATCCTCAATTTCGACTTCGTGCCGAAGCTGCCGTCGGTGAAGGTGCCGACGCTGGTGGTGTGCGGCGCGAACGATGAGGGCACGCCGCCGGCGGGCAACAAGCGTATCGCCGAGCTGATCCCCGGCGGCCGCTACCAGGAGATCGCCACTGCGCGGCATTTCCCCAATGTCGAGCAAGCCGAAACCTTCAACCGCATCATGATGGACTGGCTCAGGCAGCCTCGTTGAGAGAGTCCTGACGTCCAGCTCCAGACTCTTCGAGAGCCGGAACCGACGTGCCAACCGTCCTCGAGCCGTTCGCCGTGTGAGCGCGGTACTTTGCCGTCCGCGGGCCGCGTCCAGCCAACGCTGTGCCACTTTCCGCACTTCCGGAATCTGCTGAGCAACCAAGAGGGCCGCCGACATGGACGAACACGAAAGGATCGCTAAGGCCGCGCAACAAGTGGACAAGAGAATCGGCTTCTATGTTCACTCCGTAGTCTTCCTACTGGTGTGCGGGGGCCTTGCTGCCGTCAATTTGTTTGCGACTCCCGAGGTATGGTGGGCGCAATGGCCATTCCTCGGTTGGGGAGTTGCCGTCGTATTTCACGGTCTATGTGCCTTCGGCAATGGACCAAACGT
>VBAB01000453.1 GCA_005888525.1 Alphaproteobacteria bacterium | reverse complement strand
GCAGGAGACGGGCTCGGAGATGCTGATTTCGCCCAATGGCTCGCCGTTCGACTGGCCCAAGCCCGATCAGCGCATGAACGTGGCCGTGGCGCGCGTGAAGGAGACCGGGCTGCCGCTGCTCTACGTCAACCAGGTGGGCGGCCAGGACGAACTGGTGTTCGACGGCGCCTCCTTCGTGCTCAACGCGGACGCCGGCCTCGCCGCCCAGCTGCCGGCCTGGGAGGAGGCGGTCCGCGTCGTGGAGATGCGGCGCACGGGGGCCGGCTGGCGCTGCGAGCCGGCCGAGCGCTGCGTTCTCGAGGAGCTCGATGCGGCCGCCTACCAGGCCTGCGTGCTGGGTCTGAGAGACTACGTCGACAAGAACGGCTTCCCCGGCGTCGTCATGGGGCTGTCGGGCGGCATCGATTCAGCACTCGTCGCCGCCATGTCGGTGGATGCGCTGGGCTCTGAGCGCGTGCACTGCGTGATGCTGCCCTACCGCTACACCTCCAACGAGAGCCTGTCGGACGCCGCCGACTGCGCCAAGGCGCTGGGTGTGCGCTACGACATCGTGCCGATCGCCCCGGCGGTCGAGGGCTTCCTGGCCATGCTCGGGACGATGTTCGCGGGACGCTCGCCCGACGTCACCGAGGAGAACGTGCAGAGCCGCGTGCGCGGCACGGCGCTGATGGCCGTCTCCAACAAGTTCGGCGGCATGGTGATGACGACGGGCAACAAGAGCGAGATGTCGGTGGGCTACGCCACGCTCTACGGCGACATGAACGGCGGCTTCAATCCGATCAAGGACCTCTACAAGCTGGAGGTCTACCGCCTCGCGCGCTGGCGCAACGCGCATACCCCCAGGGGCGGCAAGGGGCCGGCCGGCGTGGTGATCCCCGAGAATATCATCACGCGGCCGCCGACGGCGGAGCTGCGCGAGAACCAGACCGACCAGGATTCGCTGCCCCCCTACGAGGTGCTGGACGACATCCTGGCCTGCCTGGTCGAGCGCGAGATGCCGCTCTCCGACATCGTCGCGCGCGGGCATGAGCCGCAGACCGTCAAGAAGGTCGAGCGGCTGCTCTACATCGCCGAATACAAGCGCCGGCAGGCCGCACCTGGCGTGAAGATCTCCGCCCGCAACTTCGGCCGCGACCGCCGCTACCCCATCACCAACAAGTTCCGCGAGGAGATCGGCACGCCGCCGCTGAAGGGGTCGCCGCGCGCTGCGTCAGTCGGCGAGGCTCCGCACACGGCCCGGCCTCGCGTCGACGCCGGTGAGGTAGCGTGAGCGCGACAGAGCCTGGGATGCCGAAGCATGTGAGGCGGTACCAATCCTGACCGAGCCTCCACCCTCCTCGGCAAGCTCTGCTTCGCCGCCCTCTATCGTTCCGCGCTACGTCGACCAAGCCGTCATCGTGCGGGCCTTGTGCACCCCTTTGCGCCGACTTTTCCTGCTATAGCTCGTTTGGCCTCGAACGCGTAGGAGCGGCCCCATGCTATTTCCCATCAGCAAGCGCTGTTTTCTCGCGTCCACCGTGGCTGCAGTGAGCTTTTTCTGGCCGTCTCTGGCGCGAGCTCAAGAGGCCTATCCCAATCAGAACGTACGGTTCCTCGTGGCCTTCCCGGCCGGGGGACCGACCGACGCCATCGCGCGCATCCTGGGCGAGAGGCTTACCGAGAAGTGGGGCCAGAGCGTCGTCATCGAAAATCGCGGCGGCGCCGGTGGCAACATCGCCGCGCGCCAAGTGGCCAAGGCGGAGCCGAACGGCTACACGGTTCTGGTCACCACCAGCGCCTATGCTGTTAATCCGAGCCTGACGGCCAACGCCGGCTACGTGCCCGAGACCGACTTCAAGACGGCGGTGGTGGCCGCGACGAGCCCGAACATCATCGTTGCCGCCGCCGGTCTCAAGGCGTCCAATCTCAAAGAGCTGCTCGAGGCCGCGAAGACCGAGAGATTCACCTATGGCATGCCGGGGCCAGGCACCACGCCGCACCTCTCGGCCGAGAAGATCTTCAAGGTCATTGCCAAGGTCGATATTCCGCCTGTGCCGTTCACCGGCGCGGCGCCGCTACTCAACGCGCTGCTCGGCGGGCACATAACGCTTGCCTGTCTGGCCATGCCACCGACGATCGAGCTCATCAAGAACGGTCAAATCAAGGCGCTCGCCGTGATCAGCGACAAGCGTATGCCGAGCCTGCCGGATGTTCCCACTGCCATGGAGCAGGGCTTCGGGGACAGCGAGGAGTCCACCTGGATGGCGCTGTTCGTTCCGGCCGGCACGCCTGCAGCGGTGCTCGAGAAACTGAATACCGACATCAATGCCGTGCTGGCCGAAAAGCCGATCCTGCAGCGTCTCGATCAGCTGGGAATGCTGCCCGTCGGCGGCTCGCTTACCGAGAGCGAGGCCTATGTCCGCTCCGAGATCAAGAAGTGGGGCGAGGTGGTGCGCAAGATCGGACTGAAGGTCGAGTAGCGCGCCTTCAGGGTCTAGGCGCGCCCCGGGAATTCGACCAGGGCCACCCAGGTTGCGCCGCCCGTCGTGCATACGAGCGTTGCGCCCTGCATCTCGAGCAGCAGGCGGGCGAGGATTACGCGCAGGCGGTTCGTGGCAAGGGGGTCAGACCCCTTGCGCGTGCCCTCGCCGTTCCTCTGCGCCGCCAGAGGCAGGGGGTCCGACCCCCTCTCTACCCTGATCTCGAGGCTGCGCCTGCCGGCATGGCGCCGGCCGGTCACGGTGACGGCACCAGCGCCGGGAACGAGCGCCAGCGCTTCGCCGAAGAGATGCTGCAGCGCCTGCACGGTCGGGCGCAGCTCGCAAGTGATGTCACAGGTGGTGCAGGTGGTGAGGACGAGACGCGGCGCCGCGCTCTCCAATGTCGCTGTTGCCGCCTGCCATGCGTCGCGCAGCAGTCCCGGGGCGGGGCGTCGCTCGCGCCGTGCGTCCCCGCGGTCGGCCAACAGCGCCGTCATTGCCTCGGTCACCGCCAGCGCCTCCTCCGACGACTTCAACAGCCGTCCCCCGCTCTCGGAGATGTGGTGGGCATATTCCTGGTAGCGGGCATTGCCCAGCGGCCCATGCAACTCGTGCAGCATCAGCTCCGAGAAGCCGATGACGGCATTGAGCGGGGTGCGCAGCTCGTGGCTCATCTGCGCCATCAGCTCGCTCAAGCCGGCTGTCGGCGCCGCCGAGGTTTCGCTTGCGCGTGCCGCGTCGACTCCTGCCTCCGGCCGGGCCAGCGTCAGCAGCGCCACGCCTGCACCCGTCGCCATCAGGAAAGCCAGATGCCACGCCGGCAGCCCATTCGTGAGGCCGCTCGCCGCGGCCGCGGGGTCGTGCCAGGCCGTCATCGCCAGGATTGCGAGCCCGGCGAGATAAAGCGTGGCCGCCAGCCTGGCGATCGGTGGCCCTGCCGCCGTGCCGTTCGGCAACCATGCCGCCCACGCCGCCAAGCGCGCGCGCACATCGCCAATGCGTTCCGCTGCCGTCCGACGCATGGACGGAGTCCCCCGCGGATGGGGTGACGTGCCCGGCGTCATCCCTGTCCCTCGACCGAATTGTAGCGAAATTCTGCTGCTGCCCGACCCGGATCCGACGGCTGAACAAGCACGACGAATCACATGTCCACTTTGCCTTGATCCGCTATGGCTTGTCGAGAGTCGGAGGGTGTTGCGCGCAAATAATGAGCGGATGTGACCGCGACGACTCTACGGGATGGGCAGTAGGCAATAGGCAGTAGGCAGTAGGCAGTAGTCGACCGAGTTTTCCGACTGCCTATTGCCTACTGCCTCACTCCAGTATCTTGCCCACGATTTCCTGCACGTCGTGCGACAGCGGCGTCGCGGAGGCGATGCGCTGCAGTGTTTTCTTGGCCAGACGCCGCCGCTCCGTCTCCAGAGCTTTCCAGCTGCGGAAGGCCGAGAGCAGCCGCGCGGCCACCTGCGGGTTGAAGGCATCGATCTCGAGCACGCGATCGGCGACGAACTCGTAGCCGCGGCCGTCCGGGCGGTTGAAGCTCACCGGGTTGGCCATGGCGAAGGTGCCGATCAGAGCCCGCACCTTGTTGGGGTTATTCATGGAGAACAGGGGGTGCCGGGTGAGCTTGACGACAGTGGCGAGCGAGGACGCCAGCGGCGAGGCGGCCTGGTAGGCAAACCAGTTGTCGATGACGAGATGGTCGTCCTTCCAGCGACGGTAGAAGCGGTCGAAGGCCTTGGCCCGCTCGGGCGAGCGCAACTCGGAGAGCATGGCGAGCGCGCTCACCTCGTCGGTGGCGTTGCGGGCGCCGGTAAAGTGCGCCGCGACACGAGCCACGTCCTCCGCCTTGCTGCGGCAAGTCAGGTAGCCCAGCGCTGCGTTGCGCAGGGCGCGTCGCCCCGCTGCGTCGGGCGCCGGTGAATAGGGGCCTTTGATCTCATATCTGCGGTAGGTGTCGACCAGGGCATCGTAGAGCACGGTGCCGACGGCCTTGCGCAGGTCCTGGCGCGCGTTGTGGATGGCGAGCGGGTCCACGTCGCGGCCGATGACGCGCGCAAGGTCGCTTTCGCTCGGCAGGAACATGAACTGGGCGCGGTAGCCGGGGTCGAGGCTTTCATCTTTGAGAGTGACACCCAGCGCCGCGACGTAGGCTTGCGGCTTGTCGGGCCGCGTGCCGGCGCGCAGGGCCTTCACAGCGGCGACGAGCACGCGCGTGGCATAGTCCTGCGCCGCCTGCCAGCGATTGTAGAGATCGCTGTCGTTGGCCATCAGGAACTGCAGGTCCGCGTCCGAGTGGGCGATCGTCAGGTTGACGGGCGCTGAGAAGGAGCGCAGCAGCGAGGGCACCGGCCGGGAGGGGACATTCCGGAAGCGGTAGGTTTCGGTGCGTTTGGTGAGCTCGATGACGCCATCCTCCAGGGGCTTGCCGGAAGCCAGCGTGAGGGCGATGTCCTGGCCGTTGCCGCCAAGCAATCCCAGCCGCACGGGCACGTGCAGCGGCTTCTTCTTGGCCTCGCCGGGCGTCGGCGGCAGCACCTGCGCGATCGTGAGGTCGGCGGTACGCTTGCGCGCGTCGTACTTGAGCTGGCAGACGAGTTCGGGCGTGCCGGCCTGGGAATACCAGGTCATGAACTGCTCGAGGTCCTTGCCCGTGGCGTCCTCGAAGCAGGTGACGAAGTCCTCCACCGTCGCCGCCTGGCCGTCGTGGCGCTCGAAGTACAGGTCCATGCCCTTGCGAAAGCCCTCGCGTCCCAGCAGCGTCTGGATCATGCGCACGACCTCGGCGCCCTTGTTGTAGACGGTGGCGGTGTAGAAGTTGTTGATCTCGATGTAGCGGCCGGGCCGCACCGGATGGGCGAGCGGGCCCGCGTCCTCGGGGAACTGCGCCGCCTTCAGGTTGCGGACGTCGCGGATGCGCTCGACCGTGGCGGAACGCTGATCGGCACAGAACTCCTGATCGCGGAAGACGGTGAGGCCCTCCTTGAGGCACAGCTGGAACCAGTCCCGGCAGGTGATGCGGTTGCCGGTCCAGTTGTGGAAGTACTCGTGCGCGATCACCCGCTCGATCGCGGCGAAATTCGCGTCAGTGGCGGTCTCGGGCGAGGCCAGGATCAGCGCGTCGTTGAAGACGTTGAGGCCCTTGTTCTCCATGGCCCCCATGTTGAAGTCCGAGACGGCAACGATGTTGAACACGTCGAGATCGTACTCCCGGCCAAAGCGCTCCTCGTCCCAGCGCATGCTGCGCTTGAGGGCATCCATCGCCCAGGCGCAGCGCTCCTCCTTGCCGGGCTCCACGTAGATGCGCAGATCCACCTTGCGCCCCGAGGCGGTCGTGAAGTCGGAGGCGTAGGAGGCGAGGTTGCCGCCGACGAGCGCGAACAGGTAGCAGGGCTTGGCGTGGGGGTCGCGCCACACGGCATAGTGCCTTTTTCCCCCGTCGAGCGTGCCGCGCTCCTGGGGGTCGCCGTTGGAAAGCAGCACCGGGGCCTCGTTGCGGTCGGCCTCGATGCGGACGGTATAGGTGGCGAGCACGTCCGGCCGATCCAGGAAGTAGGTGATGCGCCGAAACCCCTGGGCCTCGCATTGCGTGCAGTAGATACCGCGCGACAGATAGAGCCCCGTCAGCGCCTTGTTGGCTTCAGGATTGCAGTAGGTCGTGGTCTCCAGCGTGAAGAGGTCGGGCAGGCCGCCGATGACGAGCTCCTTGTCGGTGCGCTGGTATTCTTGCGGTCCGAGCTGTCGGCCATCGAGGCGCAGGGCCTCCAGCTCGATCATCTCGCCGTCGAGCCGCAGGGGTCCGGGGTTGCCGGGGTAGGCCGGGTTGCGCCTGATCTTGAGGCGTGCGCGCACCCGGGTGCGGGTTGCGTGCAGCGACACGTCGAGATTGACGGCATAGATCAGGTAGTTGGGTGGCCGGTAGTCCTTGAGCTGAATTGGGCGCGGGGTGTCGGTCTTCATGGGCCATCCGGCGTGGAGAAAGTGGGGGCTGCGGAGATGCTTCCGCACAGTCCCCTTCATAGCGCAAATAGCGCCACACGTCTGCGGCGCAAGCTTGGCGGCAACGGGGGGGCAACGGATCGGGGGTCAGACCCCTCGCCTCGAGATTTCGGCACAATCAAAACGATTGCGCGAGGGGTCTGACCCCCTCTGTTCAGCCCACCACCTGGTCCCAGATCAGCTTGGCGTTGAGGGCGATGATGAAAGCCGCGATCAGGCCGGCGAACGCCGTGAGCCACTTGGGCGAGGTGAGCGAGCCCATCTTGGCGCGGTCGGCGGTGAACTGCACCAGCGGCACCACCGCGAAGGGCAGCTGCAGGCTCAAGATCACCTGTGTCAGGATGAGCAGCTTGCCCGTCTCTTGTGCGCCGTAGAAGATGGTCACGCCAGCCGCCGGGATGATGGCGATGGCGCGTGTGGTGAGCCGGCGCAGCCAGGGCGGCAGGCGAATATCGAGGAAGCCCTCCATCACGGCCTGGCCGGCCAGCGTCGCCGTGACGGTGGAATTGAGCCCGCAGCAGAGCAGCGCGATGCCGAACAGCGTCGGTGCGATGGCAGAGCCCAGCAGCGGGTGCAGCAGCGCCTGGGCCTGGCCCAGCTCGACGACGTCGGTTTGCCCGGCCTTGTAGAAGGAAGCCGCCGCCAGGATCAGGATCGAGGCATTGATCACCAGCGCAAACATCAGCGCGACGGTGGAGTCGATGGTGGCGAACTTGAGGGCTTGGCGCTTCTCGGGCGTGGTGTGGCCGTAGGCGCGCGTCTGCACGATTGCCGAGTGCAGGTAGAGGTTGTGCGGCATCACCGTGGCGCCGATGATGCCCATGGCCAGATAGAGCATGTCGGGGTTGGTCACGATCTCGGTGGTCGGCGCAAAGCCGCGGATCAGCGGGCCCCATTCCGGGTTGGCCAGCGCGATCTGCACGGCGAAGCAGGCGGCGATGACGCCGAGCAGCGTGATGATGAGCGCCTCGAGGTAGCGAAAGCCGATCCTCTGCAGATAGAGGATCAGGAAGACGTCGAGCGCGGTCAGCAGCACGCCGATCTCGAGGGGTATGTTGAACAGCAGATTGAGGCCGATGGCCGTGCCGATCACCTCGGCGATGTCAGTGGCTATGATGGCGAACTCGGCGGCAGCCCACAGCGGATAGGCGGCCCAGCGCGGATAGGCGTCGCGGCAGGCCTGAGCCAGGTCGCGGCCGGAGGCGATGGCGAGCCGCGCGCACAGCGCTTGCAGCACGATCGCCATGACGTTGGAGATGAGCGCGACGACCAGCAGCGTGTAGCCGAACTTGGAGCCGCCGGCGAGCGAGGTGGCCCAGTTGCCCGGATCCATGTAGCCGACCGCCACCAGATAGCCGGGCCCCAGGAAGGCCGCGAGCCGGCGCACGTTGGTGCCTTGTACGCTGATGGTGCGGTGGACGTCGGAAAGGGCGGCCTCGCCGCGCGCTCGGCGCCAGCCTCGACTTCCATCGATGGCGTCGATCGCAATTCCCTGATCGGCTCGTTTCAGCATGCTTCTCTCCGCGCCCACGCGAGGCATATGGGCCGGGCGGCACATTATTGCTTTTGCAAATCATTCGCAAGTGAGATGTGAGAGGAGACGGGCGCCAGCCACCGCAGTAGATTGGCGCCGCGCACCCTCGGCTTGACCTATCCGTCATGGCCGTGCTCGTCACGGCCATCCAATCCCATTCCCCTCATGTTTCGCGGGGAGTTGGATTGGATGGCCGCAACAAGTGCGGCCATGACGGATAGTGGTGGTATCTCGAGGCTTTGCGCGACGTGGAGATGCAAGTCGGTCGGCGTGGACACTCCTCGAGCGCGAGCAATGTGATAGGGCCCGGCGAGAAGACGGCGATAGAAGATGTTTCGGGCCTACGGTCTCTATGGACACATCCAGGCGAACAGGCTGCGCTCGGCCTTGCTGCTGGCGGGGTTCGTGGCGCTGTTGCACGCGCTGCTGTTCTCGCTCCTGCTGATCTGGAGCGCGTTCCTCGGCGGCACGCTCGACGAGATCGTGGCGGGCGCCATCCGGCAATTTGCCCGCTCGTGGCCCCTCGCCATGGTCGCGGCGCTCACCTGGTTCCTCGTCGCCTATTTCGTGCACCAGAGCCTGATCAGCCGCGCCACCGGCGCCAAGGGCGTCAGCCGGACCGAGGCGCCCAGGCTCTACAACGTGCTGGAGAATTTGTGCATCTCACGCGGGCTGCCGATGCCGGCGCTGCAGATCATCGACACGCCGGCGCTCAATGCCTACGCCTCCGGCCTGCGCGAGGGCCAGTACTTCGTGGCGGTGACCCGTGGCCTCCTCGACACGTTGCGGGACGACGAGCTGGAAGCCGTGCTGGCCCACGAGCTGACCCACATCCGCAACCGCGACACGCAGCTGATGGTGATCGCAGTCGTGTTTGCCGGCATCTTCGCCTTCTTCGGCGATTTGGCGATCCGCGGCTGGGATTTCCCGTACGGCTGGGGGCCACGCTCCAAGAGCGAGGGGCCCTGGGGCACCAGCTCGTCTCCCAGCTCCTCCTATGACTCCAGCGACGGCGGCGACCGGCGCAGCAGCGGCGGTGGCGGAGCGCTCATCGCCATCGTCATCGCCGTGGCCATCATCCTGATCACCTGGGGCATCTCCACCCTCATCCGCCTGGCACTGTCGCGCTCGCGCGAGTACCTGGCGGACGCGGGCTCCGCCGAGCTCACCAAGAACCCCGACGCACTGATCCGGGCGCTGCGTAAGATCGAGGAGCACGCCGCCTTCGATGTGCCATCGCGCATGGAGGCGTTCTTCATCGAGAACCCGGTGGCAGAGCGCGTCAGCGGCCTGTTCTCGACGCATCCATCCGTGGCCGAGAGGGTCGCGGCGCTGCAGCGGTTTGCCGGGGCCCCGTAGGTTGGGTCGAGCAATCAGCGATGACCCAACACAAGCCACAAATGTCCAATGGTGTTGGGTCAGCGCTTCGCTTGACCCAACCTACCCAACGTCAAGCCGTGCGGCGGGCCTTGTCGCGGTAGCGGTGGGCGTAGTCGTAGATGCTGACGAGGACCGCCGGAGAGGCATCGACTGATGCGGCCAGGGTGGCTCCGGTGGCCAAGGCGCGGATGTTGGAAGCCGAAACCGCCTCCGCGCGAGTCTGGCACGAGGGCACGTTTTCGTTGTGGGCGGCGGGCCAGTGAGGGCGCCAGTGCAGGATACTGTCGAGCATCGGGGTAGTCTCCTTGCGGCGGTGCTAGCGGCGTGCCGCATCGGTCGCATCTGGAGCGTTAAGTCGACCCGTTTGTGCTGCAGCGCAAGAGAGGCGACCTTCACATCGCAACACGACTGTGTGAACATCGTTCCGCGAGGCGCTCTGGCGCGGTGACAGGACCGGGCGTACGCATCGGCGCAGGGGCCGAACGAGGGGCCAAAGAGGCAAGGGATGGAAACGGCGAGGAAGGCAGCGAGCAAGGGCAGCGCGGACAGTGTCGCCACGGCCATCGCCGTGCTGCGCCAGCGCTTCGGCGACCGGCTGCAGACGGGCGAGGCGATCCGGCGCCAGCATGCCAACACCATCACCTGGATCCCCAACCAGCCCCCGGACGCCGTCATTTGGGTGGAGAACCAGGCGGAGGTGAGCGAGGTGGTGCGCGTTGCGCGCACGCATCGGGTACCGATTGTCCCGTTCGGGGCTGGAACCTCGCTGGAGGGGCACATCAACGCCCCGCGCGGGGGCCTGTCGCTCGACTTCTCGCGCATGAACCGGGTGCTCGCCGTCAACGAGCGCGATCTCGACTGCGTGGTGGAGCCCGGCGTCTCGCGCAAGCAGCTCAACGACTACCTGCGCGATTCGGGCCTGTTCTTCCCCGTCGATCCCGGCGCGGAGGAGGCGACCATCGGCGGCATGGCGGCCACGCGCGCCTCCGGCACCAACGCCGTGCGCTACGGCACCATGCGCGAGAACGTGCTGAACCTCACCGCCGTGATGGCCGACGGCTCGATCGTCAAGACGGCGCAGCGCGCGCGCAAATCCGCCGCCGGCTACGACCTGACGCGGCTGCTGGTCGGCTCGGAAGGCACGCTCGGCATCATCACCGAGGTCACCGTGCGTCTCTACGGCATCCCTGAGAAGATCCTCTCAGCCGTGTGTCCCTTCGCGACGCTGGAAGGCGCCTGCAACGCCGCGATCCAATCGATCCAGCTGGGGCTCGGCGTGGCGCGCATGGAGCTGCTGGACCCGCCGCAGATCCGCGCCGTCAACATCTACGCCAAGCTCACGCTCGAGGAGAAGCCGACGCTATTCCTCGAGTTCCACGGCACCGAGGCGGGCGCACGCGACCAGGTCGAGCAGTTCAAGGCCATCGCCGAGAGCGAAGGCGCCATCCGGTTCGACTGGGCCGAGAAGGAGGAGGATCGCCGCCGGCTGTGGAAGGCCCGGCACGATGCCTACTGGGCCGTCAAGACCGTGTGGCCCGGCAAGGACGCGCTGGCCACCGACGTGTGCGTGCCGATCTCGCGGCTGGCCGAGTGCGTGGTCGAGACGCAGAAGGACATCGAGGCGTCCGGCCTCGTCGCGCCGATCGTCGGGCATGTCGGCGACGGCAACTTCCACACCTCGGTGGTGTTCGATCGCAACGACCCCAAGGAGCTGGCGGCGGTCTAGAGCTATCTCGGGCGCCTGGCCGAGCGCGCCATCGCCATGGAGGGCACCTGCACCGGCGAGCACGGCGTCGGCCAGGGCAAGGCCAAGTACCTGAAGGCCGAGCTGGGCGACGGCCTCGCCGTCATGCGCGCGATCAAGGCGGCGCTGGATCCGCTGGATATTCTCAATCCGGGGAAGATCTTTCTGCCTGCATGACCGCCACGCCGGTCCCCTCTCCCCGCGGAAGAGCGGGGAGAGGGAGACCGATCCGAGCCGGGCAATACTGAAACGCCGGTTAACCCCCGATTAGCACTTCCTTTAGGACCCGCTGAGAGAGTGGCCGGCCGGAAGCTGTCCCATTGCAGGGAGGCAGCACCGCGCGCTCGGGTCGCCGCGTCATGCCTACGTCCAGGAAACTGTTGCAGCAGGTTCGCCGCGCCCTATTCGCGGCCTTCGTGCTGGGCGGCTTTGCCAGTCTGATCCAGCTGACGCTCCCCCTCTATGCCCTGCATGCCTTCGAGAGCGCTGTCCCCGCGGGCAGCTTCGAGACGCTTGGGCTGCTCGCGGCGATCGCGGCCGGGACCGTCACGTTGTGGACCTGCGTCACGGCGGCGCGCGATCGTATCCTGCTGCGGGCAGGCCTCTGGCTGGACCACACGCTCGGGCGGCACCTGCTCGAGGAGGGCGAGCGGCGCGGCACCCCTCCGGCCGAGCTCGAGAAGGATGCGGACGCGCTGGCTGCCTTCTCAGGCGCGCTGGCGGAACGGGCCGTGGTGCCGGCGCTCGAAGTGCCGTGGCTGGTGCTGTTCGTGGCGGCGCTGGCCTTGCTGCATCCGATGATGGGGGCGATGGCGGGGCTGTGCGCCGTCCTTCTCGTCGCTGTGTCGCTCGTGCAGGCCCGCCCGCTCGGGCATCTGGCACAGCAGGTCGCGCAGGCCAGGAAGGCCACGGCGATGTGGTGGCTGGCGGCCACGCTGTCCCCCAGCCTGCCGGCTGGGGCCGCCAACGAGTGGGCGCAGCTCGATCGCGCCCACATCACGAGCGCCTATGCGCTCGGCCAGCGCAGCGCTCTGCTGCGGGACGCATCGGGCCTGCTGCGGGCGGGCGCGCACGTCGGCCTCGTCGCGGTCGGAGCGTGGCTCGTCATCGGCCAAGAGCTGACGCTGGCGGCGCTCTTTGCCTGCGTGCTCGTCAATGCGTTGCTGCTGGCGTCGCT
>VBAB01000452.1:15917-16369 GCA_005888525.1 Alphaproteobacteria bacterium | reverse complement strand
AGGCTGACGAGTGCCAGCAGCCCGAGGCAGATGACGAAATTGACGATCTGCCGCAGCGTGAGAGCCACCGGCCCGATGTCGATGAAGTAGCGCGGCAGCAGCGCCGGGTAGGCGACGGGGTCAGGTCCGGCGATGAGCGCCATGCCGTTCTGCAGGGCGATGGCGACGCCGAGCGTGCCGATCAGCGTCATCAGGACGTCGCGGCCGCGCAAGGGCGCAATCACCGTCCGCTCGAGCGCGAAGCCGACGAGGCATGCACCGATTGCACCCGCGAGCAGCGCGATGCCGAACCCGAGCGCCGGCCACTGGGTTGCCGGAAGGAGCCCGGCGAACATGCCGACCATGAAGATGTCGGGGTGGGCAAAGTTGATGACGCGCAGCACGGTGAAGGCCAGCGCGAAGCCGATCGCCACCACAGCATAGGTGCTGCCGATAACGAGGCCGTTGGCCAG
>VBAB01000452.1:15386-15883 GCA_005888525.1 Alphaproteobacteria bacterium | reverse complement strand
GGAACACCGCCTGCACACTTTCCTTGCTGCCGATCTCCGAGGCCAGTCCGCTCTCGACGATGCGGCCGGTCTCCAGCAGGTAGGCCCAATGGGCGACCTTCAGCGCCTGGCGGGCGTTCTGCTCGACCATCAGAATGGCGATGCCCATGCTGTTGATCTCGCGCACCAGGTTGAAGACGTCCCGCACCATCAAGGGCGCGAGACCGAGCGAGGGCTCGTCCATCAGCAGGAGCTTCGGCGCCGAGACGAGCGCGCGCGCGATCGCAACCATTTGCTGCTCCCCGCCGCTGAGAGAGCCGGCGACTTGGTCGTGGCGCTCGCGCAGTCGCGGGAAGCGTTCGAACATCTCGTCGATGCGTCGCTCCACGAGGACCTTGTCAGCGACGGCGAAGCCGCCGAGCCGCAGGTTGTCCATGACGGTGAGCGTGTTCCACAGCTGCCGGCCCTCGGGCACCCAGGCGACGCCGAGCATGTGAATCTGGTGAGGCTTCAGGCGC
>VBAB01000452.1:11721-15374 GCA_005888525.1 Alphaproteobacteria bacterium | reverse complement strand
GATGGTGGACTTGCCCGCGCCATTGGCGCCCAGGATGACACGTAGCTCGCCCGGCATAATCTCCAGCGAGACGCCGTCGACGGCCGGCACCGCGCCGTACGACACCGCCAGACCCTTGACCTGCAGCAGCGCCGTCATTCCTCGGACCCGAGATAAGCTTCAATTACCTTCGGATCGGCCCGGATTTCCGCCGGCGTACCCTCGGCGATCTTCTCGCCGAAATTGATGACGACGACGCGGTCCGAGGCGCTCATGACAACGTTCATGTTGTGCTCGATGAGGAGCAGCGTCACGCCGGCCTCGCTCAACCGGCCCATCAGGTCTACGACCTCATGGGCCTCCTGGGCCACCATGCCGGCCGTCGGCTCGTCGAGGATCAGCAGGCGCGGCTCGAGCGCCAAAGCGCGGGCGATCTCGACCCTGCGCTGATCCCCGTAGGGCAACTCGGCCGGCATGCGGAACCGGTTCACCCCGACCCCGACCCAATCGAGCAGCGTCTCCGCATGTTCGATCGTCGCGCGCCGCTCCGCTGCTTCGGCGGACGTTGCGGCAAGCGCCGAGAGGACGCCTGCGCGCGTGCGTGCGGTGCGACCGATCATGACGTTCTCGAGCGCGTTGAGATGCTGGAACAGGCGGATATTCTGGAACGTTCGGCCGATGCCGTGTGCGGCCAGCTTGTGGGGCGGCCAGCCCGTGATGCGCTTGCCGCTCAGAAAGACTTCGCCGCGGTCAGGCGGCAGCACGCCCGTGATCAAGTTGAACACCGTCGTCTTGCCGGCGCCGTTCGGTCCGACGATCGACATGACCTGGCCGGCCGGAACCTCGAAGCTCACGCCGTTGACCGCGACCAGCCCACCGAAGCGCTTGGTTAGCCCCTCAACACGCAGCATAGCGCATCAGACTGCCACGTAGCTGCCACGGCCGGTGATCTGGATGGCGACGACCGAGGGATTGACGTTGTTGCCGTCGGGCGGGTTCTTGAAAGTGATGCGGGTGCCGAGCGACGTCGTCACGTCGAAGTCGGCGAAGGCGGCCGCAACCTTGTCGCGGTCGGGCTCGCCGGCCTTCTTGAGGGCCGCCATGAGTGCCATCACGCTGTCGTAGCCGTAGGTCGAGAACGAGGTCGCCTCCTGCTGCGTAAAGCGCGCGTTGTACTTGTCGAGGAACGTCTTCAATGGCGCCGAAGGAGACGTCAGGTCCTGGGCGAGCCAGGTGTAGTCACCCTTGACGACGCCGCGGGTGCCGTCCCAGTAGACGGGATCCTGGAATGAGCCGTAGCCGGTGATCAGGCGCTTATCTATACCGGCTTCGCGGATCTGCGACACGACCTTGATGCCATCGCCCGTCGCCGCCGCGACGTAGATGGCGTCGGGCTTGAGGCTGCGAATTTTGGTGATCTGCGGAGAGAAGTCCTGATCGCCGGCGCGAAAGGCCTCGAAGGCCACGATCTCGAAGCCGATCTTACTCGAGAGCTCCTGGCACACCTTGGCATCGCCAGCCTGTGCGTCCTGGGTCTGGTCGTAGATGACGGCAAGTTTCTTGATGCCTTCCTTGGCGACGACTTTCTGCAGCAAGACCGGCACCGCCACGGTCGCGACGGGATTGACCCGGAAGCCGTAGGGGTTCCACTCCTTGATCGGCGCGCCCGACCCGTTGCCGATCGAGGGCAGCTTGATCTGTCCGGCCACCGGCACCAGCGGCACGTAGCCGACCGAGTTGGTCGGGCCGAGGACGGCGATCACCTGCGGGTCCGTGGCGTATTGGCGAAACAGCGTGATGGCCTGCTTGGCGTCGTTGGCCATGTCGCCGACGCTCATCTCGATCTGATACTTCTTGCCGGTGGCGTCAGTCCAACCGCCAGCGGCATTGATTTCGTCGACTGCGATGATGGCCCCATCGCGCGCGCGGATGCCATAAGCGGCTGATGGACCCGTCAGCGGCTGAATGTGCCCGATCTTGACCACACCGGTTGCCTGGGCGCGGGACCGAGAGATCGGAGCAAGGGCTAGCGACGCCGTGCCTGCCGCGAGCGTGACAAACCGGCGACGAGTGATGGAGTTGGCAGATGCGTTCGTGAGATGGAGCTGAGCTGGCATCTTGTTCATCGCCGATCGTCCCCTGGTAGCGTTTTGATGGCGCGCAATTGCCTAAGGCCCAGCAGCGGCGGGCAATCGGCAACGCGTCAATGATAGGCGATATTTTCTCAGGTGCCAAAGAATGCTCTACAGGATCCCGGAGAGTGGCCGCGCACTATGCACACGATGCCTCTTTGGCATGCATATAGAGAGCTTCACGCCGTTAGCGTCCTTGACGATGATGGGCGGACCGCAGCGCCAGCCGATCATCGCCTTGGGGTCGCGGTCCTGGGGCACGTGGGCCTTGAAGACTGGCGATCCTTCCCTCCGTCCGCTGCCTCTTTGTTGCTGGCGGCTGTATGGTTCAATGCTTGTCACATAGGCCTGCAGCCAACGGAGCGAGACGTGGTCTTTCCCCCTGCTGACTTCGCGAGTGGCTACCGATGCGGAGTAAGCAAGGTGCGTCCTGTCCATGGATCCAGGGTGCCTGACTGGGGCCAAATCGGCGGTCGGTCGGGAACCGGCTCACTCGATCGCTATCGCGCTCGATCGATTTCGCAAGAGCAGGCTTGAGGCCATGACGCACGGATTTCGCATCGGCTGCGACATCGGGGGCACGTTTACCGACTTCGTCCTGATCGAGACGGAAACCGGCCGCGTCCGTACGGCAAAGCGATTGACCACGCCTGATGATCCCGCCCGAGCGATGCTCGCCGGCCTGACCGAGCTCGGCCATTCCACCCCCGGCTCGGCGTCGGCTGCCGAGCGGCTTGCCCACGCGACAACGCTCGTTGCCAATGCCGTGATCGAGAGGAAAGGCGCCAAGACGGCTCTCCTATGCACTGCAGGTTTCCGCGATGTCATCGAGCTCAGGCGCTACGTCCGCGTCACGACCTACGAGATGTTCGCTGACCCGCCAACGCCGCTCGTGCCGCGTCACCTGCGGTTGCCCGTCGATGAGCGCACGCGCGCGGACGGCTCGATCCTGAGACCCATCGACCCCGTCGAGATAGAGCAGATTGCCGCGCGGCTGAGGTCGGAAGGCGTCGAGACCATCGCCGTCTGCTTCCTGCACTCCTTCTCCAACCCGGCCAATGAGCGGGCCGCCGGTGAGCTATTGAGTTCCTTGTTGCCGGGCGTCGCGATCTCTCTGTCATCTGCCGTGCTTCCGCAGATCAAAGAGTACGAGCGCAGCTCGACCACGGTCATCAATGCCTACGTGAAGCCGCTCACGGCGGGCTACCTAGGGCGGCTCGAAAAGGGCGTCGCCAAGGCCGGCTTTCGAGCGCCTCTGCAGATCATGCTCTCGAACGGAGGTATCGGCTCGGCCAGGACCGCGGCGGAGTTTCCGGTTCGGTTAGTTGAGTCGGGCCCTGTCGCCGGTGCCGTCGTGGCTCAGCGCTTTGCCCGTCTCCTTGGTCTGCCCGAGGTGCTCGCTTACGACATGGGGGGCACGACGGCGAAGGCCTGCCTCATTCGCGACGGCGCACTGCCGCTGACCGACGAGCTCGAGGTTGCGCGCTCCCGGCGCTTCACCAAGTCGAGCGGATTTCCCGTGGCCATCCCGGCCGTCAGCAT
>VBAB01000452.1:0-11647 GCA_005888525.1 Alphaproteobacteria bacterium | reverse complement strand
CCGAGAGGGCCGGCGCAGCCCCGGGTCCGGCGTGTTATGGTCTTGGTGGCACGCGGCCGACCGTCTCGGATGCGGACCTCGTGCTCGGCTACCTCGACGCCGATCGCTTTGCCGGCGGCACAATGCGGCTCCACCGTTCTGCCGCCGAGAACGCAATCCGCTCGGAGATCGCCGAACAGCTCAGGCTGGGCACGGCGGCTGCGGCCTGGACCATCCACGACGTCGTCAATGAAACGATGGCCGCTGCCATTCGCATGCACGTCAGCGAGCGTGGCGGCGACCCCTCCCGCCTGGTGGTCGTGGCATTTGGCGGAGCCGGCCCTGTTCACGTTTGCAATCTTGCAAGAAAGCTCCGCATCAGTCGGATACTGGTCCCGCTGAGGGCGGGCGTGTTGTCGGCGCTTGGTCTCGTGCTCGCGCCGGCGGCATTCGATATTGCCCGTACGCGAAAGACACCGCTGCAGGGGCTCGATTTCCGCGCTCTCGCCGGCGATGTCGCACAAATGCAGGCCGAGATCGCGACCAAGCTGCAAGAGATCGCGAATGTCCCGGCGAGCTACGAGGTCGCGCTTGGACTCGGCTACATCGGACAGAGCTATCACGTGCCGGTGAGCGTCGGTGTCGAGACCATCGCGACGCTGACTGCCGGTGAGCTTTTGGCTCGGTTTGCTGCCGAGTATCGGGGAAAATACGGCTACTTCTACGACGACGTCCCGGTGGAGTTGGTGACCGTGCATGTCGCCGGTGTGGCTGGCACCGAGAGCCGCGCCCTGCCTGAGCTCGAGATGCTGAGAGGCGATGCCTTGGCTGCCGTGCGGGCCAGGCGCGACGCCTACTCGGCGCGGACCGGCACCCAAATATCCTTCGCAGTCTACAGGCGCGACAGCTTGAAGCCGGGCATGACCTTCAAGGGGCCCTGCCTCGTCGAAGAAGAGTCCGCGACCACGGTGGTCGACGTCGATGCGCGCGTGACGATCGACCGTTTCGGCTCTCTCGACATTGCTCTTGGCAGCACGGAGTGAGTGATGGCGCGTCTCTATCTCGACGTCATCTGGCCGAGGCTGATTGCTGCCGCCGACGAGATGGCAACAACTCTCTTCCGGACAGCCTTTTCCCACGACGTCGTCGAAGTGCACGACATGTCGACCGGGCTCTACGACGATCGCGGCAATCTGCTTGGACAGACCTGGCTCGGCGCGACAGGCCACGTCGGCGTCATGCCGATGGTGGGGAAGGAGCTGGTCAGGAAGTTCCCGCCCGAAAGTGTGCGACCAGGCGACATCTTCATCTCCAACGACCCCTGGGTTTGCAACGGGCAGACGGCGGATATCTTCATCTTCACGCCCGCCTTCCATCGCGATCGGGTGATCGGCTTCTCCGTGAACAGCGTGCATCACGTGGATATTGGCGGCCGCAAGGGTTCGGGCCTCAGCGAGGAGGTGTTCGAGGAGGGTCTGATTATTCCCCTGATGCGCTTGCACCGAGCAGGCGAGCCAAACGAGGACCTGCTGGCCATCCTTACGCGCAATGTCCGCTTCAGCGAGAAGGTCATGGGCGATATCCGTGCCCAGGTGGCCGCCGGCTGGGTGGGGACCGAGGCTCTCGTGCGCATTGCCCGCGATCACGGGCTCGATGATCTGCGAGGGGTCGCCGACGAGATCATCGCGCGCTCGGAGCAGTCGATGCGCGCCGGCATCCGCCGGCTTCCCAAGGGAACGTTCGTCAAGTCCATGCCCGTGGAGATCGGCGGCACCGATGAGCCGGGCAAGATCCAGCTCGCGCTGACCATCGCCGACGACTCGATCACTGCCGACTTTGCAGGCACGAGCCCGCAGGTCCGCCGGCCCGTCAACTCGCCGATGAACTACACGCGGGCCTACGTCGCGGTACCGCTGAAGATGATCTGCGATCCGGAGCTGCCGAACAACGAGGGAACCTATCGCCCCCTCGAGATCCGCGCGCCGGCCGGCACCCTCATCAACCCGACCTATCCCGCCGCCTGCTTCTGGCGACTTGCCTCGGGACAGCTGGTCTCAGAGCTGGTCTTCCGCATCCTGTCCGATATCGCGCCGGACCGAGTACCCGCCGACTCCGGCTCGATGCCGACGTGGCAGTTCTACGTCAACGGCAGCTGGCGCGATGGCGAGGGTTGGGCGCTCCACCAGCATGCCTTTGGCGGCATGGGTGGGCGTCCGGGTGCGGATGGCCTGGGCGCCATCAGCTTCCCCTATAATGTGCGCAATGTGTCGGTGGAATGGTCGGAGACCGAGACGCCGGTGCTGTTCCTGCGTCGTGAGCTCATCACGGACTCGGGCGGCGCGGGACGCTGGCGCGGCGGTCTCGGCGAGGAGTTGGTCATGACGGTGGAGAAAACTGCCGCCGTACCGCCGTCAGCGACCCTGACCCTGTCCGGTTCTGCCGGACGGACCCGCTTTGCGGCGCAGGGCGTTGCCGGCGGCTCGGCCGGGAGCCTCGGTTGGATTGGCGTAAATGATACCCCGATCGCTCCCACCAGCGCGCCCGAGCTGCAGTTCATGCCGGGCGATGTCGTGGCCTTGAGAACGCCGGGAGGGGCCGGACACGGCAAGGCCCCCCAGCGGGCGATCGAGGCGATCGAGGCCGATCTCGAGAACGGCTATATCAGCCCCGCGGCGGCCGAGCGCGACTTCGGCCATCGCTCGTGATGGGCATCGAAACTCGTACTAGGCGCCAGTCGATCGCACCGGCAGCCGGTCGTAATCGATGGTTGTGAGCCATTTGGGGCCGTCATGCGCCATCCAGAGCGCGGCAGCGAGCCTCGCGAACGTCTCGCAGGCGCGATAGTCGATCTCCTCATAGGCCCCGCGCGCCGCGTTGGCGCAGATCAGCACGCCCAGATAATCGCCGTTCCACAGCAGCGGCACCTGCATGGCCGAGGCGGCGCGGAAGGTCTGCAGGATTTTGACAAAGCTCTGGTGGTGGCTCGTGTCGGCCAGCATGGCACCGCGTCGCGTCGCCGCCACGTGCCCGGGATGCCCGAGCGTGAGGGGAACCCGCTCGTGGTACTGCTCGGGCTGGAAATTCACCGGCGCGGCTATGATGTGATACTGCCGGTCAGGAGTGACCAGGAACACCGTTGCGGCGCTGGCGGCTGCCGCTCCCTCCGGCAAGGCTCCAGGTCGCCGCGCTGCATCAGGGTTACCGAGCAGCGACGGCAGCGTGCGTGTGATGCACCACAACGCGGCTTCGGCATCTGCGGCAATGGCCGCATCGCCCGCCACTCGCTCGAGCGCCGCCAGCACGTTGTCCTTGAAGGCATTGTAGTCTCTCATCTGCGCGCTCTTTGTTCGTGGCCGTACTTGAAGTTGCCCCTATTCATGGCTGTTGGGGGTCCGTCCTTCTGAGCATTCCTTGCATCGCAAGGATGCGCACGACGCATGATTGCGCGATGTCGGTTGCCCACTGCCCCCAAGTCAGCTTCATTTGGCCGATCGACATCGCCCGCAGTCAAGGGCGTCGCAGGAAAATCCAGGGGGAGAGGCCGCGCCATGCAGTTCGTTGACCTGAGCCGAGAGATCTATCACCGGACCCCGGCTCATCCCTCCCATCCCCCCGTCGTCATGGCCGTTTGGAACGACCACAGCGAGGTCAAGAGCGCGGGCAAGACGCGTTTCACGTCGAAGGCGATGGCACTGACGTTGAGCGATCATTCCGGCACGCACGTCGATGCCCCCTGTCACTTCAATCCGGATCCCAAGGCGGCCTCGATCGACGAGGTGCCGCTCGAGGACTTCTACACGGAGGCGATCTGCCTCGATCTTTCCCACGTGCCGCTGAAGCACGAGATCAGCGTCGCCGAAATGGAGGAGGCTTTGAAGGCCTCCGGCCAGCAGATCAAGAAGCGCGACACGGTGCTGATCGAGATGGGTGTCAACAAGCGCCTGTGGGGGACACCCGCATACCTGCACGACTTCCCCGGGCTCCACGTCGATGCCGTGCATTGGCTCGCCGACAAGGGCATCATCATGTTCGGCGTCGAGGCGGTCAGCCCGGCCCCCGAGGGTGAGCCCAACTTCAAGGCCCATATGGCCTGCGCCGAGCGCGGCATTACGCACATGGAGTGCCTGTGGAACCTCGACAAGCTGGTGGGCAAGGGCCGGTTCCGGTTCATAGGTTTCCCGCTCAAGATCCGAGGTGGCACGGCGAGCCCAATCCGCGCTGTCGCCATCATTGGCGCATGACGACCGCCGCCAAGATCGCGCGCCCGCAGCGCAAGGGACCCCCTCTGTGACCGCAACCGATCAGCTGGCCGAGTTTGTCACCGCGACACGGCTTGCCGACATCCCCGCCGATGTCATCGCCCGCGGCCGATTGGTCCTGGCCGACTGCATCGGGTGCATGGTGGCCGGCGCTGTCGTGCCGGAGGTGCGGCGCCTGGCTGCCCTCCACGTCGACCGCGGCAATGCGGTGGCCACCGTGCTTGGAACAGGCCAGCGCCTCGCCGCGGACGCGGCCTCTTTCATCAATGGCACAGCCGGCACCTGGCACGATCTCGACGAAGGCAACCTGAGCACCCGGACACACGCCGGCATCCAGCTTCTGCCGGCAGCACTGGCGGAAGCCGAGATGCGCGGCCTCTCCGGCGCCAGCCTCCTGGAGGCGGTGATCCTGGCCTACGAGGCCAGCGCCCGGATCTGGCGGGCAACGAAGGCGCGCTTGTCCGTCCATCCCCACGGCACGTATGGGCCCCTCGCCGCCGCAATTGCCCTTGCCAAACTGCGCGGCGACAACGTTTCGGCAATCGCCAGCGCCATCAACATTGCAGCCACGCTCGGCCTGGCCGCCAGCCGCATGACCCTCAACGACGGCGCAACCGTCCGAAATATCTATACAGGTCACAGCGGGCGCGCGGGTTTCGAGGCGCTCGCTCTGCGCGATATGGGTTTCACCGGCGAAGCGGATGCGATTGCATCGATCATGGGCAATATCTACGGCAGCGAGTTCGACGCGAGCGTGGCGACCGCCGGACTGGGTGAGACCTGGTGGATCCGGCGCAACTACTTCAAGCGTTTCGCGACCGGTCGCTATGCGCATGGCGCCCTCGACCTCGTCGAGGAACTCGCCAATCCCCTCAAATCGCGACTTTCGGCCTCGGCCATTGAGCGGATCGACGTGGAGACATTCTTCTGGGCAGCTACCCTCTCCGGTCAAACGGTCAGGACGCCCTTTGGGCTGCGGTTCTCGCTGCCGATGGCCATTGCGCGCAGGATTGTTCACGGCCCTGTGCCGCTTACCGATGACGGAGCGCGTGCCTTCGCCGACCCTCACGTGGCAGCGCTCGCAGCCAGGATTTACGTGGTCGAGGAAAAGGCCTTCACGGACGCCTACCCGGACCGCCAGCCGACCCGCATGACGGTCAAGTTCCGCGACGGCGGTACGGAGAGCGTGAGTGCCGAGCGCATCCTCGGCGAAAGCGACTATCCCCTGCCCGAGCCGGTCCTGCAGGCGAAGTTCGTCGAGCTCGTCGATCAGAGCTGGGGGGCAGGCGCCGTCGGCGCCTGGCGCAATGTCGCCCGCATCGAGGAGATTGGGGATGTGTCCCGCCTCATCGCCGGCTGGCACCCCGGCAGCCACACGAAGTGACGCAAGGAGAAGGCATCATGGCGAGCGCATTACCGAGCATCGATCTCGAGCCTTTCATCGCTGGCAGCGGCCAGGGCAGGCAGGCTGTTCCGCGCGCCATCGCGCAGGCGTGCGAGGAGGTCGGCTTCTTCAAGATCCGTGGTCACGGCCTGCCGCAGACGCTCATCGATACGGCCTTTGCCACCGCGAGCGATTTCTTCGGCCAGCCGCAGGCGATCAAGGACTTGTCGCGGCCACCCAAGAGCGCGTCCGCGCGCGGCTATCATGCCCTGCTGACCAAGAACCTCGCCAAAACGCTGGGCTACGATAATCCGCCCGATCTGCGCGAGCAGTTCTACATCGGCCCGCTCGTCAGCCGCGCCGCCGAATTCGCTGATATCCCCGGCGCCTCCGAGCTCTACGCCGAGAATATCTGGCCGCAGGCGCCAGCGGCCTATCGCCAGGTCTTCAGCACCTATTACACGGCACTGGAGAAGCTCGGCGGCACGCTGATGCGCACATTTGCCCTGGCGTTGGGGGTCGATGAGCGCTTCTTCGATGACAAGATCGATCGTCATTTCTCGACTCTTCCTGCCAACCATTATCCCGAGCCCACCGGTGATCCCCTCCCCAACCAAGTCCGCGCGGGCGAGCATACGGACTTTGGCAGCCTTACGATTCTTGCGGTCAGCGAGCGTTCGGGCGGCCTGCAGGTCAAGCTCAAGGATGGCTCCTGGCTCGACGTGAAGTCCGAGCCCGATGAGTTCATCGTCAACATCGGCGATATGATGCAGCGCTGGACCAATGATCGCTGGATGTCGAACCTGCACCGCGTCGTGAATCCGCCGGCCGGGCAACGCAAGGGCAGCCGGCGCATGTCGATAGGCTATTTCCTTCATCCCAACTATGACGCCGAGATCGCCTGCCTGCCGACCTGTGCCGGCCCCGATCAACTGCCGCGCCATGCGCCGGTTCGCGCCGGTGACATGATGCGTCAGAAGCTCGAGGCGCGCGCGGCGTGACGCGGCGGGCCTAGAACCACCCTCGCTCAGGGAGCCATTATGCCCACTAGGCCACTAGTCGCCGCCATCGGTTGCGGCGGCACCATCTCCTCGCTCGGTCGCGACAGCACAGACGTGCTCGACTATCCCGACTTCGGCACCAAGATGGCGATCGAGGAGGTGGTCGGACGCTATCCCGAGATCGCCAAGGTCGCCGAGATCGTGCCGGTGCCCTTCCGCAGCGTCGGCAGCACGGCAATCGGCCCGCCGGAATGGCTCGAACTGGCGTCCACCATCGACCGCATTGCCGCTCAACGCCCCGAGCTTGCCGGGATCGTCATCCCACACGGCACTGCAACGCTGGAGGAGACGGCCTACTTCCTTCACCTCACGCTCAAGACCGACAAGACCGTGGTGGTGGTCGGCGCCCAGCGGCCAGCCAGTGCGCTCAGCAGTGACGCCGGCATGAACCTACTCGGCGCCGTCCGCGCGGCGACTGCACCGCAGGCACGGCGTCTCGGAGTGCTCGTGGTGCTCAACGACGAGGTGCACTGCGCGCGCGAGGCGACCAAGACCTCCACCTATCGCTTGCAGACCTTCCGGACGCCGGACTTCGGCGCGCTCGGCCACATCGATGGCGACGGCGTGCAGATCTACCGCCGACCCGTGCGCTCGCACGCGCCCGATACCGAGTTCGACGTCGGGAAATTGCAGAGCCTGCCGCGCGTCGACATCAGCTATTCCTATGGCGGGGCCGACGGCACAGTCGTCGAAGCTTTCGTTGCCGCCGGAGTTCGTGGCATTGTCTCGGCTGGGCTAGCACCAGGTATCCCCACGCCACTAGAGCGAGCAGCGCTCGAGACGGCTCGTGATGCCGGCGTCGTGATCGTGCAGTCTAGCCGGGCAGGCAGCGGCCGGGTCGCCTTGCGCCGCTATCTCGACGAGGCCGGCATGGTCGCAGCTGACAATCTCAATCCGCAGAAAGCTCGCATCCTGCTGATGCTTGCGCTGACGAAGAGCCAGGACATTGGCGAGATCCGCCGGATATTTGCCACCTACTGAGGACTCGTGGCTGCCCCTTGTCAGTCAGCTCTAAGCTAAACAGCGACGGACTCGCCACGAGCACAACGCGGCAGATCTCGCTTGACTCTCGATCGCCACCGTAATTGCGGACGTCGAAATTGAGCCCTTGGCTGGCCCTCGATCGCAGCTGCATTAGATCAACAAGCAGACCATCCGCCGCTGCACGGGTTGCTCATTGACCGCGACGCTCGGAATGTCCGCTTTGGTATAGGTGCGAGCCTGCGGTTGCGTGGTGATTCTCTCCACTTCAGGAACACTAACCGACGCTTCCATTTGTGGCGCGACGCAGGACGGTGCCGGGCGTCGCGCCAGTGTGACGCGCATTCTCGACTACGACAGTGCCGTTGACTATCACGGTCGTCCGCCCGCCGCTCGGGTAACGGTGCGGACTCTCGTAGGTCGCCTCGTCTCGAAAATCGTTTGGATCGAAAATGGCAATGTCGGCGCGGTAGCCGACCTTCAACAGGCCGCGGTCGCACATTTTGAGCGCCTTGGCTGGGCCCCCAGTCATCTTGTAGACGGCCTGCTCAAGCGGGATCAGCCGTTCGTCGCGGACGTAACGCCCGAGGATTCGCGGAAAGGTGCCGTAAAACCGGGGATGCGGCAGTCCCTGGTTGACGACCGCATAAGTAGCTACACAATTGCCGTCCGAGCCGACAAGTGCCGTTGGCGAGCGCACGATCGTTCTGATGTCGTCTTCAGAGATCGACGTAATGAGAACGCGGGTGGCGCCATTATCAGTGATGAGATGGTCGCTGATCTGGTCAATCGGGTCGCAACTCTGCGCCCTGGCGAGCGCCGCCACGGTCTGACCGGCCGTTTCTGGACGGTGGGGCGATATTGAGATCTGCACGGCTCCCCAAGAAGGAATCCGGCCCCAGTTGTTGAGGCCGTGGTCAGCGAGTTCTGCCCTAATGCGTGCGCGGGTCTCCGGCAGCCGCAGCCGAGCGAGCATCGCTTCATTGCCACCAATCTGCACCCACGGCGGCAACAGGTTCTTCAGGGGATTGGCACCGGCGGCATAGGGGTAGGCATCGCAGTCGATGTCGCATCCTTCGCTTCGCGCCGCGGCGATCTTGTCGAGGACTTGTTCCACCTTACCCCAATTGTCGACCCCGGAACACTTGAGGTGCACGATCTGGACATGGATGCCGCAGGCGCGGGCGATATCGATCGCCTCGTCTACGGCCTCCATGACCCTGTTGGCTTCATCGCGGATGTGGGTGAAATACGCCGCGTTGTGACGTTTCAGGACGGCGCAAAACGCCATCATCTCGTCCGGCGTGGCAAAGCTGCCTGGCGGCGTGAATAGGCCCGACGACATGCCGAGCGCACCCGCGCGCAGGCCATCCTCCAGAAGCGCGATCATCTGCTCCAGCTCGGTCTTGGTCGGCGCTCGATCCTCGAGGCCCATCACCATGAGCCGGAGCGTGTTGTGCCCGACCAGCATGCCCGTATTGACCGCGACCGCCGGGAACGTGTCGAGGTATTCGGAAAATCCCATTTCCCGGAACGGCAGCCACGGTGCGCCGCCACTCAAATAATCGGCGAGGAGCTGCGTCTTTCCTGGCAGGACCGGCGCCACCGAGAACCCACAATGGCCAATGATCTCGGTCGTGACCCCCTGCCGCACTTTGCTCTCGGCCTTCGGATTAATCGGCAGGACGAAGTCGGAATGGGTCTTGATGTCGATGAAGCCCGGCGTCACGGCGAGGCCCTCGGCATCGATGACTTTGCTCGCCTCCCTAGGCAGCGAAGGGCCGATGGCGGCAATGCGGCCTGCAGCGAGAGCAATATCAGCGATGGTACCCTGGCTGCCGCTGCCGTCGATGAGAAGACCGCGGTGGATCACGATATCCCAAGTCATGGCGGTCTCCGTAGCTGCCACGCTGCGCGGTTGTGCGGACGCGGAGATGCCGACCGCTCAGGCGCGGTAGAACGGCTTTTCGCCGCAGATTGTCACGCGGTGGCCATAGCGCTTGTTGGGATAGTAGTCCCACAGCGCATGATGCTGGACGCACCGGTTGTCCCAAAAGGCGATGGAGTTAGCCTGCCACTTGAAGCGGCAGGACAGCTCCGGCGTCTCGATGTGCTGGTAAAGCATCTCCAGTATTGCGGCGCTTTCGTTGCGCTTTAGACCCACGATGCGCGTGGTGAAACCGCGGTTGACGTAGAGCGCCTGGCGACCGGTCACCGGATGGGTACGCACGACCGGCTGCTCCGCCTTGGGGAACACCTTGCCCTCGTCGTTCACCCCATAGCGGCCGCGGTAGACATGCTCGCCTTCGTGCATGGCGGTCATGCCGGCCAGCATCTTCTTGATCGGCTCGCTCAAGGTCTCGTAGGCGCGGTACATGTTGGCGAACATCGTGTCGCCGCCGCCATCCGGGGGCACCACCTGCAGATGCAGGATCGAGCCCATCGGCGGTTCGATGTCGCACGAAACGTCGGAATGCCAGACCTCGCCGGCGACGTGCTTCGACGTTTCGTCGGCCTTGATCAGCAGGATTTCGGGATGTCCCTCGATTGGGCTTCGGCTGGCTGGATGGATGTGCAGCTTGCCGAACTTGCGGCCGAAGTCGGCATGCTGGTCGACGCTGAGCTTCTGGTCACGAAAGAAAATCACCAGGTTGTCCATCAGCGCGTCGTGCATCTCCTGGAATTGCTGATTGCCCAGCGGTTTGGTCAGGTCGACACCGTGGACCTCGGCGCCGATCACTGGCGTCACCTTGCGCACCTCAATGGTTTGGTAGCCCATGGCATCGTCCCTACCGTTGCGATCGATTTGCTGCGTTAGTATTGCGCAGAGGGCATGGTACTAGCAACGTCGAGTCTCCTCATTTATCGCGACGGGCGTAACGAGATTTGATCGTCGCTCGAAGAGGCGAGGCCAGCACGGCGCGCTGTTACACGTGACAGCTCACATAGCGGACATGCGCGCTACAGTGCCATCCAGAATCGGGATCGCTTTATGCCTGCAAATGCATAGGCGGGTGACGCCCCACCTCGTCCTCCGTGTAGTCTCCACGGGCGTTGCGTTATTTGTCCAACGTATGAACCAAGTCGGGCGACTGACGCGACCTGTCAGGAATTGCTCTGGCCAAGCTGGTTGGTCTGTCGCTCGTCGACAGGGACAGTATTGCGGCATAGGATTGTACGCATGGGCAAGAAGCTGACGGCCGCTCAAATCGATCAGTACCATCGCGACGGCTACGTCTACCCGATCGACGCGTTCGGTGCCGAGCAGGCGCAGGGTTACCGCGCAGCCATGGAGAAATTCGAAGCGGCCCAGGGAACCGAACTTGGGTCGACGAGATCATCCATCATCCGGCCATCCTCGATGCAGTCGAGGACCTAATCGGCCCGAACATACGCCTGTTTCATCTCTCGGTCTGGCCCAAGAACGCGGGCGATCCGGCCTACGTTAGCTGGCACCAAGACGCGACATACTTCGGCCTCGAGCCGGCAGTGCAAGTGACAGCTTGGGTCGCGCTCACCGAAGCCTCGATCGACGCCGGTTGCATGGAGGTCATACCGGGCTCGCACAAGCTCGGCCAGCTTGATCACGCCGAGCGCGCCAACGCGAAACACAATCTGCTGTCGCGAGGCCAGACCATCACGGTCGATTTCGACAGGAGCCAGACTGCGTTCATGCCGGTGAGTGCCGGCCAATTCTCGCTACACCACACACGTTTGGTGCACAACTCGCGCCCGAACCGCACCGACGATAGACGCATTGGGCTTGGCCTCAGCTACATCCCGACCGAAGTCCGCTGCACGAGCAAGACGCGATTGAGCGCTATGCTGGTGCGCGGCACGGACGCCCATGGAAATTTCGATGATGAGCCGCGGCCGCAGGTCGATTTTGGCGATGCCGAGCGGACCGCCCACGCCGATGCGGTTGCGCGCTTCCGTGCCTCCAACGCCGAGCAGATTCGACGTTACGAGCCGTCGCCTTGAGT
>VBAB01000640.1 GCA_005888525.1 Alphaproteobacteria bacterium | reverse complement strand
CTATTTCGATGCCGGCGAGGTCGGCCGCGAGCTGATGGCCTTCATCGAGGCGCAGCAGGGGCAGGCCCAGGAGGCGCGGCCCGCCGTGCTCGACAAGCTCAAGCAGCTCCTGCGCAACGCGCGCATCGAGGCGGCCCGCCAGCTTGCCGCCGACGGCAAGGGGCGGCGCTGCGCGGAGGGCCTCTCCGCCTTTCAGGACGAGCTCATCCGCCTCGTCTACGATTACACGGTCGCCAACGTCTACCGGGCCACCAACCCTTCCAATGCCGAGCGCATGGCCATCATCGCCACCGGCGGCTACGGCCGCGGCATGCTCGCCCCCTTCTCCGATGTCGATCTGCTGTTCCTGCTGCCCTACAAGCAGACGCCGTGGGGCGAGAGCGTGGTGGAGTACATGCTCTACCTGCTCTGGGACCTGGGGCTGAAGGTCGGCCACGCCACGCGCACCGTGGAGCAGTCGCTCAAGCTTTCGCGCGCCGACATCACCATCCGCACGGCGCTGCTCGATGCGCGCTTGATCCTGGGCGATCAGTCGCTGTTCGAGGAGCTGACGCGGCGGTTCCGGCGCGAGGTCGTGAGCGGGACGGCCCGCCAGTTCGTCGAGGCCAAGCTTGCCGAGCGCGACGAGCGCCACCGCCGGGCCGGCGAGTCGCGCTATCGCGTCGAGCCCAACATCAAGGACGGCAAGGGCGGCCTGCGCGACCTGCACACGCTGCATTGGCTCGCCAAGTACCTCTACGGCGACGGCGTCAATCCGGCCACCGTGGAGGCGCGGGTGTTCACGGCCGAGGAGCACACCACCTTCCGCGGCTGCGTGGACTTCCTGTGGTCGGTCAGGTGCAACCTGCATTTCCTGGCGGGGAGGGCGGAGGAGCGACTGACCTTCGACGTGCAGACGGCGATGGCGGAGCGGCTTGGCTATGTGCAGCGTCGCGGCCTACGCTCGGTCGAGCGCTTCATGAAGCACTATTTCCTCGTCGCCAAGGACGTCGGCGATCTGACGACGATCCTGTGCTCGGCGCTGGAGATCGAGCAGGTCAAGTCGTCGCCGGGGCTCACCCGGCTGCTCAATCCGCTGAGCTGGCGCACCCGGCGCCGCATCCGCGCCAGCAGCGATTTTCGCATCGACAACGGCCGGCTCAACATTGCCGACGTCGAGGTGTTCAAGCGCGATCCCGTCAACCTCATCCGCTACTTCGCCAAGGCCGAGCAGACGGACGCCTTCTTCCATCCCAACGCGGTGCGGCTACTGCGCCGCTCGCTGCGGCTCATCGACGACAAGCTGCGCAACGATGCGGAGGCCAACCGCATCTTTCTGGAGATGCTGTGCTCCGACAAGAACCCCGAGCCGACCTTGCGGCGCATGAACGAGGCCGGCGTGCTCGGCCGCTTCGTGCCCGACTTCGGCAAGGTCGTGTCGATGATGCAGTTCAACATGTACCACCACTACACGGTGGACGAGCACCTGATCCGCGCCGTCGGCATGCTGTCCGACATCGAGCACGGCATGGCGGCCGAGCCGCACCCGCTGTCGACCTCCATCATCAAGACCATCCAGCACCGGCGCGTCCTCTACGTGGCGACCTTCCTGCACGACATCGCCAAGGGACGCACCGAGGACCACTCGAAGGTGGGCGCCCAGATCGCGCGCACGCTTTGCCCGCGCTTCGGCATGAGCGCGGCCGAGACGGAGACCGTCGCCTGGCTCGTCGAGCACCACCTGCTGATGAGCGCCATCGCCTTCAGCCGCGACATCTCCGACGCCCGCACCATCCGCGACTTCGCCGACGTCGTGCAGAGCCCCGAGCGGCTCAAGCTGCTGCTGATATTGACGGTGGCCGACATCCGCGCCGTGGGGCCCAGCGCCTGGAACGGCTGGAAGGGCCAGCTGCTGCGCGGGCTCTACTTCGAGACCGAGCCGGTGGTCGCGGGCGGGCACACGCTGCTGGCTTCGCGCGACCGCATCGCCGCCGCCCAGGCCACCTTCCGCGCCGCCGTCGCCGATTGGCCCCCCGAGGAGGTGGAGCGCTTCGTGGGCCGGCACTATCCCGACTATTGGCTCAGGACCGAGACGCGCAAGGTCGTCGGCCACTTCAAGCTCGTGGCTGATGCCGAGAAGGCGGGCGAGAAGCTGGCCAGCACCTTCACCACCGACGCCTTCACCGCCATCACCGAGCTTTCGCTGTTCGCGCCCAACCATCCCCGGCTGCTGGCCCTGTTTGCCGGCGCCTGCGCGGCCTCCGGCGCCAACATCTCGGGTGCGCACATCTCCACGACGCGCGACGGCTTCGCCATCG
>VBAB01000031.1 GCA_005888525.1 Alphaproteobacteria bacterium | reverse complement strand
TCCGTCGGCGTACCAAAGCCGGCAGGAAACGTTGCGCTATGACAGCCCGGCGATCCATGGGTTCATCTTCTCCGCGTCGGTCTCCGAGGCGAGCGGTGGGTTCAATCAGGGCTCGAACTGGGGCGTGATGCTGCGTTATGCCGGCGAGCACCACGGGTTCCGGGTTGCGGCCGGTGTCGGCTACGACCACACGGGCGACACGTTCACCCCGACCAGCGTAGCCGTTGCGGCTAGCACCTCGGGCGGCAGTGTCACCCCCGGCCTTAACATGGTCGGCGCCAGCCCGTTTACGCTCAGGGAGCCCAACGTCAATGCCTGGGGCGCAGCCCTGTCGTTGATGCACATTCACACCGGCTTGTTCCTGCAGGGCTCGTATCAGTCGATCGAGTTCAACAACTCCGGCAGCACCACCTCCGGTTACTGGGGTGAAGCTTGCGACGGCTCGACCTCTGCTGGTAGCCCCGTCTTGCTACCGGGAACCGCTCCCGCGGGAACTGGCCAATGCAATCCCAAGAAGGATGCGTCGTGGTGGCAGATCCAGGGTGGTATCGCCAAGAACTGGACCGGCTGGGGCAACACCATCCTCTATGGTGAGTACGGCAGGTTCACCGACTGGGGTGCGGAGCAGGGTGGTCGTAACTTCACCTCCGGCAGCTCTCCACAGACCTTTGGGTTCGCCGCGATTTCAAACGTAAAATCGACGGACGCGACCGTGTGGGGCCTGGGCCTCGTGCAGAACTTCAACAACGCGGCGACTGAGTGGTACCTCGGCTACCGCAACTTCGCCTTGGACCTCAACAGCGACGCCATTTGCACTCGAGGCACGCCTAATGCGGCGGCGCCGGGAGTTGCGGCTGGTGCTGGGACGTGTTCGATCAGCGACTTCAACCTGGTCGTCACCGGCTTACGCGTCAAGTTCTGATCGGGGTGTTCTCTGAGAAATCAAGAGAACTTCCGACTTCGGAATCGATGACGAGATCACCTACACGAGGATGCCATGAAAGTTACATCTGCACTCTTGGGCTTGGCCGCTGCAAGCGGCGGCCTGCTGGTGTCGGCGAATGTCGCCAGCGCCGATGGGTACAGTGCTCCGGCGCGATATGTTGCTGCCCCGACGTGGACCGGTTGTTACGTCGGTATTGCAGCTGGTTGGGCGTGGGGCCACAGTGAGCCAAAAAGGCTGGACGTCAACACCACAAGTACGCCTGTGACCGTGACGACGACGACCTTTGCGTCGTACGACATGGATGGCGGTTTGATTGGCGGCACCGCCGGTTGCAATCTGCAGAGCAGCGGCGGCTTTGTGCTCGGCGTCGAGTCGGATTTGTCCTGGATCGACAAGAAGGGAAGCGGGCTCGACGATCCTGCCGTGGGCGTTGCCAACAACAAGACTGAGGAGCGTTGGCTCGAGACGACGCGACTGCGGCTTGGCTGGGCGGCCGGCAACTTCTTGCTCTATGCAACGGGCGGCGCGGCGTTCGCGGACGCAAAGTACACGGCCTGCAGTGCTGCCCTTGGCTGTGAATCCCAGAGTAAGTGGCGGATCGGCCTAGCGTATGGTGGCGGCGCCGAATGGAAGTTCGACAGGAACTGGTCCGCAAAGATCGAGTACCTGCACATCGACTTCGAGAACCAACAGTACCTCACCCCGTCTGCTCTCGGCTTCCAGAATCGTGCCGGCGGCGTGTCCCTCAACGACGATATCGTAAGGTTCGGTATCAACTACAAGTTGGATCGCCGAGAAGCGGTGCCTTTGAAATAGAACCTTGCTGGTTAGACCCCAGCCCGTCCGAGATGCAAAGCCCCGCCACTCTGCGGGGCTTTGTCATCTTGCGGTGTGGCTCCAGTGCAACATGACTGAGGAGGCACATGCCCACAGTGAAATGTTGGATGGGCCTTAACGCGCCTGGAAGCATACTTGTTTTCGTGTATACCGGGGCCATGTCCAGGAGAGCTTTCGGCAACGGTCGATTTTGCGGGGAAGTTATGACGAGACCGATGCTTCTGATTGCGGTTGTGATGGCGGTTGGCGTGTTCGCCCAGCCGCTGTTGGCGTTTCAGGAAGAAGGGGGCGGCCCGGGCAAAGGGGCGGCGGTGCCGGCCGAGGCGCCGGCGCCAGCTGGTGCGGCTCTGCCCGGCAAGAACTTGAACTTGAAGGTGCCCGAAGTCAGCCTTGGTCAGGGGACCGAGGTGCGTATTCCCGGATTTGGCAAAGTAGGCGTATTGCCGAAGCTGGATTTCGGGCTGGAGCTGCTGTACGGGGCGACGGATACGCGCGGGAGGCCCGATGACAAGTCGGAGCCGAGCGACGTGCAGATTCGCGGCACGATCAAGCATCGCTTCTGAACCCCTGCAATCGTGATCGAGCTATGCTAGAGCGCTTCGGCGCTCTTTTGCATTGCCCGCCCGGCGCAAGTGGCGGGGTGGGGTGGTAACGCATGCGCATGGCCTGGCCGGCCGCCTTGGTGCACCTCTTCACGGCTCTCGGCGCCGTATGTGCACTGTTTGCCACCCGCGCCGTGCTGGCCGGCGCCTGGGAGCAGGTCTTCGCCTGGCTTGGCCTGGCCTTGTTCATCGACGGCGTCGACGGCACGTTTGCTCGCATGGCCGACGTCTCGACCAAACTTCCCCGTTTTTCCGGCGATCGGCTCGATATGATCGTCGACTATGTGACTTATGTCTTCGTGCCGGTCCTGGCGCTATTGCAGGCGGACTACTTGGGGGGCGGCTTCGGGGTGGTACTGGCGAGCCTCATCTTGCTGTCCTCGCTGTTTCATTTTTCCGACACCGAAAGCAAGACCGAGGACCATTGCTTCGTCGGCTTTCCCGCCATCTGGAACATCGTCGCGTTCTACGTTTTCGCCTTCCACATGCCGACCTGGGCTGCGTCCCTTCTGGTCCTGGCCTGCGTGGTGCTCACGTTCGTGCCCCTGCGTTGGGCGCACCCGCTGCGCACGCCGCTGCTGTGGCCCGTCACGCTGGCGCTGATGGGCGTGTGGGTGTTGGCCGCATTTCTCACGCTTTGGTCGGGTTTTCCCGCCGGCCCGTCCGCGCAAGCCGCCCTGCTGCTTGTGGCGGCCTATGGCGTCGGCCTTGTTCTGCTGCGCAGTCGAAGCGGTAATAAGCCCGCCTGACTGGACCCTCAGGCTCTGCTATTGCTCAGAACCAAAGCAGGCTGTCGCGCGTTATGCTGAAACGCACGCGCGTCCTTGCGCGTCCCTTGCCATAGGGCTAGTTGGGGGCACCCGATGTCAGTTGACGGTCCCAGGGGCAATCCCCTCGACCTTGCGGTTATCGGCAACTGCCGAACGGCCGCGTTGATGGATGTCGGTGGCCGCATCACGTGGTGGTGCTTTCCGCGCTTCGATTCGGACCCCATCCTTTCGCGCCTTCTTGCCGGCAGCGAGGAGAAGGGGTTCTGCGACGTGGTGCTGGAAGGGGCGGTCGCCTCGGAAAGCACCTACCTGCGCAACACGGCGATCGTGCAGACCACCATTCGCGATGCCGCCGGCAATGCGCTGCGCATCACCGATTTCATGCCCCGCTTCAAGCGCTTCGAGCGCGTGTTCAATCCGCCTCAGATCTTTCGGCGGATCGAGCCGGCGGCCGGCCTGCCGCGCATCAAGATCAGGGTCCGGCCGACGTTCAATTACGGTGGGCCCTATGCCTCTCGGGCCAGCGGCTCGAACCACATCCGCTACTCCGGCGGCGCAGACGCGCTGCGCGTCACCACGGATGCGGCACTTTCCTATATCGCTCACGAGACACCGTTTGCGCTCATCAAGCCGGTCACGCTGATCCTGGGGCCGGACGAGCCCTTCGAGGCGGCGGTGGATACCGCCTCGCGCGAGTTCCTCGAGCGCACGCGCGAATATTGGCTCGACTGGGTGCGCTCGCTTGCCGTCCCGCTCGAATTCCAAGTCGAGATCATCCGCGCGGCGATCACCCTCAAGCTCTGCAATTTCGAGGAGACGGGCGCCATCATCGCCGCGCATACGACTTCGATTCCCGAGGTGCCCGGCACGCAGCGGACGTGGGACTACCGTTACTGCTGGTTGCGCGATGCCTTTTTCGTGATCAAAGCCCTCAACCGCCTGGGCGCGACCCAGACCATGGAAGAGTACATCCACTACATCACCAATATCGCAGTTGACGGTGAGCGCCCGCTCCGGCCGGTCTACGGCATCGTGCCGACCGAGCCACTCGAAGAGCGTATCGCCACGGAGCTGGAGGGCTTTCAGGGGTGCGGGCCGGTCCGGGTGGGCAACCAGGCGGTCGAGCAGCTTCAGCATGACACTTATGGCAGCGTCATTCTCGCCGCCTCGCAGATGTTCATCGACGAGCGCTTGCCGCGCAAGGGAGACGCCGATCTCTTCCGCCGCCTGGAGCCCCTGGGAGTGCAGGCGCGGCGCTTTGCGTTCGAGCCCGATGCAGGCCCATGGGAGCATCGCGCGCGGCAGCGCGTGCACACACACTCGGCCACCATGTGCTGGGTGGCGTGCGACCGCCTGGCGCGCATCGCTCTGCGTCTGGGTCTCACCGATCGGGCCGCCCATTGGCGCGCGGAAGCCGAGGTGCTGCGCCATGAGATCCTGAAGCGCGCCTGGAACGAGCGTCTCGGGGCGCTCGCGGGCGCGCTCGACGGCAGCGAGCTCGACGCCAGCGTCCTTCTCCTCCCCGAGCTCGGCTTGCTGGCCGCGAACGACGAGCGGTTCGTGCGCACCTGCGCCGTCATCGGCAAGGACCTCAGCCGCAACGGCTTCATCATGCGCTACACCGCGCGGGACGATTTCGGCCTACCGGTGACCGCTTTTCTGGTGTGCCAGTTCTGGTATATCGACGCACTCCTCTCGCTCGGGCGCACGCACGAGGCGCGGGAGCTGTTCAGCGATCTTCTAACGCGCCGCAACCGCTTCGGCCTGCTCTCCGAGGACATTCATCCGGCCACTGGCGAGCTCTGGGGCAACCTGCCGCAAACCTACTCGATGGCCGGCATCATCAATACCGGCCGCATCCTCTCGCGCAGCTGGCAGGAAGCTTGGGCGCAGACATGATTCCGCGCCTGGCCGAATAAAATCCGACGTCGCGTCAAGGCAGCCGGGTGCCGCGTAGCGCCGTGCATGTCGCAGCGCCCGCGGCCGATTCGAGACGCAGCGCAATCCCCCTGTGGCCTTCGCGATTCACGCCCGGAAAAACCGCGGCGAGACCTGCTTTTTGCGAACGAATCGCGCTCGGGAAGTTTAGCTTGTGGGGCGCCTTGGGCCCACGTGAGCATCGTGAGCGACGACGGAGAAGACATAGCTGAGCCATCGGCGGTCGGTTCCCGCCGCGTTTCTTTGCGCCTTGCTATTGCCGTCGTGCTGGGTTGTGCAGTGCTGGGATTGATTATTGGTGTCCTCTACCCGCTGCGTCCGAATATCCAGCCCGCGCAGAAAGCCGAACAGCCCGCCAATCTCACGATCGCATCGGCAAAGCCGGTCGAGGACCCTCCAGCCGCGGCCTCGGTCAGTACGGGATCCGTGGATCGATCTCCATCCCCTGGTACAAGCGAGAGCGCAGTGCTGACCGCGTCCGACCGGCAAGCTGCCGCGCGCTCGGAACCCGAGGTCCATCTGACCGGCCAAAGACATCGCGCCGCTCGCGCCAAGAGGCTGAGAAGGGTCCTTTGGCGCCGGATGCGAAGCAAACCGCTGGGCGCGAGTATCGACACGTTCTTCGCGTCGCTTTTCCCGAAGATCTGAAGCGCTTCTGCGACGGCATTTTGCCTCGTTCTCTCCCCCCTGGCGCATGTCCCTGGGTTCTAACGAGGAACCTTTACACCGTTCAGGTGTTTACGCCTCTGGACGGGGTAAACCGCGCTCTTCAGCGGGCGTCGATGGGAGCATCCAGCCGAGCATGCGACGGGTCGTCGTGGTTTCCAATCGAGTGATTGACCTGCGGAAGGCGCCGCAAGCGGGTGGCGTCGCCGTTGCGCTCGCTGACGTCGTGCGCTTGCACAATTCACTGTGGTTCGGCTGGAACGGCGAGATCACGTCCGACGCTACTGCCGGCGTCGCGACACGCGAGGGTCGCCTGGCCACGGTCCCGCTCTCCGAGAGCGACCACGAGGGCTATTATCTGGGCTATGCCAACTCGGTGCTGTGGCCGGTCTTTCACAATCGGCTCGACCTGGCCCAGTTCGAAGCCGGCTTCTACGATCGCTACGTCGCGGTCAACCGGCGGCTCGCCGGCCTGCTGCAGCCGATGCTGCGCGCCGACGACGTCATCTGGGTGCACGATTACCACCTGATCCCCTTCGCCACCGAGCTCCGGAAGCTCGGCGTGCAGAACCCGATCGGGTTCTATCTGCACATTCCCTGCCCGCCCTGGCAGACGTTCATGGCCATCCCCGAGCACCAGGACCTGGCCCGCGCCCTGGCCGCCTACGATCTCGTCGGCCTGCAGACGAAGGCGGACGTCGCCAACCTCATCGATTACATGGCCAACGGAGTCTTCGGCCGCATCGTGCCCGACGGGCGTATCCGGCTGTTCGACCGTCTCGTCTCCGTAGCGAGCTTCCCAATCGGCATCGACGTGACGGATTTCTCCAAGGTGAAGCGCGCCGGCGGTCTGGTGCAGGGCCGCCCTTCGGTCAGCCGCATCATCGGCGTCGACCGTCTCGACTACACCAAGGGGCTGCCGCAGAAGTTCAAGGCGTTCGGCCGCTTCCTGGAGAAGTATCCGCAGTACCAGCGACAGGTGGTGCTCACGCAGATCGCCGCGCCGACGCGTGCCAGCGTCGAAGCCTATTCCGACATCCGCCAGCAGCTCGAGTCGCTCGCAGGCTCGATCAACGGCCGCTTCGGCGAGCTCGACTGGGTGCCGATCCACTACATCCACCGCTCGACGCCGCGGCGCCGGCTGGCCGGCATCTACCGCTCGTCGCGCATCGGCATGGTCACGCCGCTGCGCGACGGCATGAACCTTGTGGCCAAGGAGTATGTGGCCGCGCAGGACGCCGAGGACCCCGGCGTGCTCGTCCTGTCCCAGTTCGCCGGTGCGGCCGAGGAGCTGACCGAGGCGCTCATCATCAATCCCTACAACGTCGAGGAGACCGCGGACGGGATCCGCAGCGCGCTGGAGATGCCGCTCGCGGAGCGGCGTACGCGCCACGAGGCTTTGATGGCGGCGGTGCGCAAGCACGACGTCGCAAGCTGGTGCCAAGCCTTCCTATCGCAGCTGGAGCGCGTGCGGTCCGACGACGACCCCTTGAGCTGGCACTCGCCCGAGTCCATCCGCACGGCGCTGGCGAAGCTGGAGCAGGGCACGCTTCCCCGACTGCGGTCCTCCTCGCGCGCCTTGGAGGCCGTGCGCCCGGGAGGCCGTGCGCAGTGAGTTTACGTGAGGGCTGTTAGCAAGTTGGTGGACCGCGCAAGGAAGGAGATTGTCCAGACACGCAAGATCGGCCAATAACGGAACGCGGCGCAAGCGCAGGGACGGGAGCATCGCGGGCATCGGGCTCGGGCTGAGCCGGCCTCGGCAATCCGGGGCCGCCCCGGCGCCGCAAGCTCCGCGGCAAAGTGAAGGGTCGATCGGCATGTCCACCGCCAGCGCCAATTCTTCCGGGCACGAGCCGGCCACGCGCACAGGCGCTGCCGCACCCTTCACGCTGGGCGTCGACATCGGCGGGACGAACATCAAGGCTTCCGTGCTCGATGCCGCCGGCGTCCTTGCCGCCGAGCAGATTCGCTCGCCGACGCCGAAACCGGCGATGCCGCAGGCCGTGCTCGAGACGGTTGCCAAGCTGGCCGCGCAGCTTCCCCCCTTTCAGCGTATCTCGGTCGGGTTTCCAGGGGTCGTGAAGGGCGGGAAGGTTGTCACCGCGCCCAATCTCGGCACCAGCTATTGGGTGGGGTTCCGGCTGATCGAGGCCCTGGCCGATCGCTTCGGAACGCCGGTGCGGCTGCTCAACGATGCGGCCGTGCAGGGACTGGGCGTCGTCGAGGGCCACGGGCTGGAATGCGTGCTCACCTTAGGGACGGGCGTCGGCTGTGCCCTCTTCCGCAATCGCCGCCTGCTCTTGCACATCGAGCTTGGGCAATACCATGCCCGCAGGCGCAAGACCTACGATCAGTACATCGGTCAGGCGGCTCTGCTAAGAAAGGGACCGGCGCGCTGGAACCGGCGCGTGCGCAAGGTGATCGAGGCGGTGACAGACCTGACGTGCTGCGACGTGCTCTATATCGGTGGCGGCAACGCCCGCAAGCTTGCCATCGACATGCCGGCGCACGTCAGGATCGTCAGCAACACGGCGGGCATCACCGGCGGTATCCGGCTTTGGGAGCCGGAGCTCGATGAGCTCTTCTGCGGCGAGCCCATGGCGCAGGCACAGCACGACGCGAGGCTGCCATGAAGGCCCTGACGGTCGGCGGCGCCATGATCGATACGATTGCCATCATTGCCAACGATCGCATCGAGCGCGTGCGCATGACCAACGCCGACAACTCGTTCCTCTTGCTCGAGGAAGGGCGCAAGACCGAGGCGCTGGAGATCTCCACACACGTAGGGGGTGGGGCCGTCAACGCCGCCGTGGCGATGGCACGGCTGGGGCTCGACGTCGGCACCCTCGTCAAGCTCGGCAAGGACGCGCGCGCCGAGACGGTGCTGGGCCACCTCATGCACGAGGGCGTTTCGACGCGCTGGGCCATGCGCGACGGCCGCGCTCCGACAGGTGCCTCGGTGCTGATCTCCTCCCACGACCGCAACGCCGCCATCTTCACCTTCCGCGGCGCCAACACGCTTCTGGAAGAGAGCGATCTGCGCAACGAAGCCTTTGCCTCCGATGTGGTCTACGTCTCCTCGTTGAGCAACGAGTCGGCGGACGCGTTCCCCGCCATCATCGAGCGTGCCAAGGCGCAGGGCACTCTGGTGGCGACGAATCCCGGCGTGCGCCAGCTCTCATCGCGCGGCAGTGCCTTCCAGGAAACCCTGAAGCAGATCGACATTCTGGCGGTCAATCGCTCCGAGGCGGACGTGCTGGTGCCGGGGCTGGTGACCCGCTTCGGCGAAGGCGCAAGGGGACTTGCCGGCAAACCGGGCGAGCAGCTGCCGCATCTCGCCACGCGCGGCTTCATCGGCGTCGGACACGAGATGGGCATGGTCGACTTCTTCGCCGGCTTGCGCAAGCTCGGTCCGCGCTACGTGGTCGTCACCGATGGCCGCGAAGGGGCATTCGTGGGCACCCCGGAGGCGATCCTGTATTGCCCGGTGCTGGAGACAAAGGTCGCCGGCACCGCCGGCGCCGGAGATGCCTTCAACGCCACGTTTACCGCCTGTATGGCACTGGGCAGGCCCGCGGAGGAGGCGCTGCGCGCGGCGGCCATCAACTCTGCCTCCGTGGTCAATCACGTCGACACGCAGACGGGGCTCCTGTCGCTGCAGGATATCGACAGGCGCCTCGGCGAGACGAAGGCGGCGCTCGAGGTGCGCAAATGGTCGCACTAATATGAGGAGGTCCAAGAAATTCCCCATTCCTCTACGACAAGCGCCGTTGTGATGCAGCGTGTTGACGTAAGCGCGGTGAACCGGGCGGGGGCGGTGTTGGCTGACCCCGATCAATGGGCCTTGTTCGTCGACATCGATGGGACGCTACTGGGGGTCGCCCCCACCCCTGATGCCGTGACGGTCCCTGCGGGTCTCGTGCCTCTGCTGGAGGCCGTGGTGCGCGGCCTCGGCGGCGCGGCAGCCATCCTCACGGGCCGGCGCGTCGCCGATGCGGACCGGCTATTCGCCCCGCTCGAGCTCATCGCCTCCGGCGTCCACGGCACGGAGCTGCGCGCCGACCGCGGCGGTGCGGTTGCCGTCCTTGCCAAGCCCATTCCCCCCAGCGTGATCCAGGCGATGAACAACATCGCCTCCATCGCTTCCGGCATTCTGGTCGAGCAGAAAGGATGCGGCGTCGCGGTCCACTACCGCAACGCGCCGCTCGCCCGGCAGGCGCTCGAATCGGAAATGGCGGCGATCGTCGCCGCCTCGTCCTACGAGCTGGTCCTGCGCCAGGGACGCAAGGTGCTCGAGGCCGTGCCGCGTGGCTACTCGAAGGGCACGGCGCTGACGGCGCTCGCCTCGCGCCCGCCTTTCAAAGGGCGCCGCCCGGTCATGGTCGGCGACGATGTCGGCGACGAGTCGGCGTTCCTTGCAGCCGAGCGTCTCGGCGGCTTGGCCCTGCGCGTCGCCGGCGAGCATTTCGACTGCGGAACCGCCGATTTCGACGGCGTGCACAGCGTACGCGCGTGGCTCGAGGCGCTGGCGCGCCGGATGGCGATGCAATACGCGACTCGCGGACAGTCCTCCCGCACCGGCTGATGTCGTAGTTCGGCACGCCGTCCGGCCGAGTTGCTCCCGGTACCAGGATTCAGGCGTTCGGCCGGGTCTTGTCGCCCTTCTTGCCCACGGCCTCCGGAAAGACCCACATGGCGACCACGGCGAAGACGCCGAAGCCCACCACGAACCAGAAGAGTCGGCCATTGCCGGTCGCCCGCTCCCAATAGGCAAACGCCACCGCCACCACTAGCGTGATCAGCGACAGCACGGCCTTCACGTCGCTCGGCATCGCGTCCTCCTGCGCATTGCTCGAGAAAACGTGCCTCAATAGTTCCCGAGCGGCTCGGCGGCTGCCATGTCGGGTCGCTTGGGGTGGCCGCGCAGCTTCGACTTCAGGTGGCTGTCGTCGTAGCCGTTGAACAGGTGGCCGAGGAGGCCGCGGCTCAGATCCGACGTGCCGAACAGCCAGTCGGCGATGGGGAACGTGAGGTTCATGTTGGTCTCCATCATCAGCCGCGCGTTGTGGTGGGCGGTGTGATGGCGCCGCAGCGTGTTGACGAACGGGCAGTTGCGCACGAACCAGTTCTCGTCCACGTGGCAGCAGAAGTGCATGAACTCGTAGATCAGGTACATGCCCGTGGTCGTGCACATGAACAGCCAGCCGACGTTGGGCGAGATGAGATGCCCGAGAATGATGCCGCCCGGCATCGACATCAGGATGAACACGACCAGCGCGTACGGCGGGAACACGGTGACGCGCCAGTCCTTGTGGTCGCGGAAGCGCATCTCCTCGTCGGTGAAGAACTGGTGGTGGTTGAGCGTGTGGCGCTCGTAGATGGCGCGCAACCCCTTGATGTTCACGGGCCGGTGCATGACGAAGCGGTGCACGGCCCACTCGAACACGTTGGTGAACAGGAACGTGACCGGGATCGTCAGCCACTCCAGCGCCGTCACGTCGTGGATGTGCTGCAGGTAGATGGTGAAGGCCGCCGCCCCCATGGCGTAGATGATGGCGACGTGCAGATAGCCGTCGTACCAGCCCATGATGCGCGAGCGGTACTCCTGGCGGAATGCCTTCTGCCGTTGCGTGATCATGGCGGACCAATCTCCCTGCGTATCTGAT
>VBAB01000639.1 GCA_005888525.1 Alphaproteobacteria bacterium | reverse complement strand
ACGGCGCGAAACGCGCGTGTACGAGCAGACGGCCGATGGCCAACAGGCTCGCGCGCGCGCCCTGCATGACGGCGACACTGCTGCCTGCAAAGGGCTCGATCACATGCGCATGCATGCCACCCGCCGCCGTGTTGAAGAAGACAACCGGCTTGGCGATCTCGCGCGCGGCGTCGGCGACGGTCTGGGCGATGCGTCGGTAGTTGTTCGCGCCACGCGCCGACAGACCCGGCGAGCAGTCCTGCACGACCGCGATGAGCGACACGGACGGATCGTCGGCCAGCGCGCGGATCGATCCGCTGTAAACGTTCTGGGAGTCGTACACGCCGCGGTCAGTGGTATCGAGCGGATTGCCGATACTGCCGAAAGCAGGCAGGACCGTCCTCAGCCGTGTCACCGTTTCGGGCGCGAGCTCCGGCAGTCGCACATCCGACCGCTCGGCGAGGTCCGCCACAAGCGAGGCTTCGCCGCCACTCACTGCGATGATCGCCACGCCGTCACCCAGAGGCGGGGCACGGACCTTCAGCGCGAGCTCGACCGATTCGGCCAGCTCGTCGAAATCGTCGACGGCGATGACGCCGTGGCGGCGGAAGTAGGCCTGGTAGGCCTCCCAGTTGCCGGCGAGCGAGCCGGTGTGCGCGGCGGATGCCGCGGCACCCTTCGCCGACCGGCCGACCTTTAGGGCGACCACGGGCTTGCCGGCTTCGTGCATCGCCCGCATTGCGCGCGCAAAAGCCGCCGGATCGCGCAGCGTTTCGATGAAAAGCGCGGCGGCCTTGGTCTCGGAGTCATCAGCCAGATATTCGAGGTAGTCAGCCACGTCGAGCACCGCGGCATTGCCTACGGAGACGTAGGTAAGAAATGCCAAAGCGCCCCAGCGTGGAGAGCGCAATGCATGCCGACCCGCTATGCGAAACGACGGCGAGGCCGCCGTCTCGCATCCCTTCAGGAATACCCGAGCTGTAGAGGGACACGCGCTTGTGCACGTTGACGAGGCCGAGGCAGTTCGGCCCGCACAGCACGATTCCCGTGCGCGCGCAGAGCGCCTGCAGCTCCTGTTGCCGTGCGCGCCCTTCCTCGCCGAGCTCCGCGAATCCGCTGGCGAACACGACCGCTGCCCGGAGGCCGTGCGCGGCGCCTTCCTCGAGTGCCGCGGCGATCTTGTCAGCCGGCACAGCGAGCACCGCGCACTCGGCGGGCTCAGGCAGCTCAGCGAAGGCACGGTACGCCGGCAGGCCCGCCACTTCCGGCGCGCTCGGGTGCACCGGCATGATACGGCCGGCGTAGCCGAAGCGGCGCAGGTTCACGACGACGTTGTTGCCGAGGGTGTTCTCGCGCGGCGATGCGCCGACGATCGCAACGGAGCGGGGCGCGAGCAATGGTGAAAGGCGCGATGCGGGTAGAGCCATGGGCGGGCCAGCTGCAGGGTTAGTGCACCCTAGTTTCCGCTTGAAGTCTGTCAACATGGGTCCGAGACAGCCTGCATGCAGCGTGCGCATGCGTCCGCCGCGATCAAATCGCTGCTGGGCCGATTGCAACGGTCGCCCCTTCTTCCGGTGCCGGAATGGTGCCATTGTCGGCCCCGCTTGGCGGGAGGTCGAGCAGGGCGGCGTGGCCCTTACGCGGGATACTGGGAGGAGGCGGCGCATGAAGATCGGATTTTTCGAAGACTATAAGCTCGGCGTAATCCTGGGCGACACGATCGTAGACGTCTCCTCGGCGGTTGCCGAAATCCCGCACCTCGGCCCCCACGATCTCATCAACGGCGTCATCGCCGACTACGAGGCCCACCGACCGCGGCTCGAAGCGGCCGCGAGCCGGGGCAAGCGCATTCCGCTGGCCTCCGTGAGGCTCAGGGCGCCGCTGCCGCGCCCGATCAACATCGACTGCATGGCCGTCAACTACATGGAGGACGGCACGCGTAAGGAACCGGCACCCATCAATGCCTTCCACAAGTCCCCCTCGGCCATCATCGGCCCCGAAGAGACGATGGTGCTGCCCGATGCGCCAGCGAGCGTGTTCGAGGGCGAGGCGGAGCTCGGCGTCGTGATCGGCAAGCGGGCCAGGAACGTGAGGGCCGCCGAGGCCATGGATTACGTGTTCGGCTACGTCAATTTCATCGACGGATCGGCGCGCGGCCTGCCGCCGCCAAATAACGTGTTCTTTCAGATGAAGTCGCGGGACACCTTTGCGCCGATCGGGCCCTATCTCGTCACGAAGGACGAAATCGAGGACCCCCAAAGGCTTCAGGTACGCCTGTGGAACAATGGCGCGCTCAAACAGAGCTTCAACACTTCGGATATGGCCCACGGCATCCCGCGGTGCATCGAATGGGCAAGCGCGCTGCACACGCTGGAGCCCGGTGACATCCTGGCGAGCGGCACCAACCACCGCGGGCTGCATGCATTTCAGGATGGAGATCGTATCGAGCTCGAGATCGACGGCCTCGGGCGGCTTGCCTTCAAAGTCAGCGATGCCCTGAAGCGCACCTGGAGCCGCGAGACGCGCCTCGAGCGTCAGGAGAAAGGCCTCGATCCAGTGGCCCCGCAGCTGACCGGCAAGTACGCACCAGCATAGGACCCTGGCCTTGCGCGACCTAACGCATCAAGCCGACCCACGAGGCGAGCTACCCAACACATCGTCGGTATGAGGGAAGGCATGTCCCAGTTCGATCCGATAGTTTCGCCGCGCGCCTTTACAATCTCTATCTCGATCCGAAAGAGACGCACAATTACATGACGCGCAAGCTCGCCTACGTCGAGGATGACAGCGGGAGTCATCCGTCAGAGCCGGAACACTAGCACAGCCCCAAACAGCAGCTCCGGGCGATCGGCGGCAGAAAAGGTTTGCCGAGGCGGCGGCGCTCCAGCAAAATCTGCTCTTGCGTAGCTTCAAGGGCGGATGACAGCTCGGAGGAACGGCGGATGTCCACAGAC
>VBAB01000638.1 GCA_005888525.1 Alphaproteobacteria bacterium | reverse complement strand
CTTCACCGCGTTGGCGAGGATGTCGACGCCGCGCAGCATGCGCTCGCGGGCGTCCTGGGAGAACTTGACGTCTTTGGCTGCCATAGTCGGCTACTCCAGGTGAGGGGGGTGAAGGGGGTCAGACCCCTTTCGTTTGGCGTCGGAATAGAAAATTCATGGCAAGAGAAAGGGGTCTGACCCCCTTCTCAACCAGGGCCGCGATCACGCTGCGGCGCGCACCGACACCTTTCCCTCGATGATGCCGAGGATGTCGCTCTCCTTCATGATGAGCAGCTCCTCGCCGTCGATCTTGACCTCGGTGCCGGACCACTTGCCGAACAGCACCTTGTCGCCCTTCTTCACGTCGAGGGGTACGAGCTTGCCGCTCTCGTCGCGGGCGCCAGGGCCGGCGGCGATGATCTCGCCTTGCATCGGCTTTTCCTTGGCTGTGTCCGGGATGATGATCCCGCCGGCGGTCTTCGTGTTCTCTTCGATACGGCGCACGACCACGCGGTCGTGCAGAGGGCGAAACTTCATGGCCTCTACCTCACTGTTGCAGAACGGAATTTCCCAGTTTTCTGGTTGGTGCGGGGCACCACGACGGTGTAGTGGGCGGGGCGCCCGGCACCGCGCGCCAAAGCTATATTGGAGGGTTGTTAGCAGTGTCAAGCGGAGAGTGCTAATCGACTGGCGAGGATTAAGGCGCCAAGGTTGCCGGCAACCAGTCGCGCCGTGTCGCTAGAGCGAGATCCTTCCTGATGGAAGCACTGGGCTTCCATCCAGGAACGTGAATCTCCCTCTGAAGTCTACAAGTAGAGCAGGATTCACGCTTCAGCCTCGACGTTGCGTTGGAGGTGAAGTGATTCCATCTGAAGCGATCCTGCTCTAGTACGCCGCGTTGTCCATTCTTTGATCGGATCGTCCGTCCTAAACCAACAACTCAGAGTCACGACCGTGCATGGCTGATCGGGTCCGCTCCGGCGATTGCGACTAGGCGGCAAGAACGGGAACCAGGTGCAAAAGAGGTGCGTTTGATTGGACGTACATGAGTGCTGCGAGGCTGCGTGGCCGTCGGAGCTGCACACGTCGTCGCGGCAGGCACTGGCACTGTCGGAGCAGTGCTGCTTGTCGTGCACGACAAACAAAGGCTGTGGGAACTATGCAACCCATGTTACGCGAATCGCTACTACATTTGCGACAGGTGCGCGTCAGCGGGGTGAGGTGACGGCCCATGACCGCTACTAGGACTGACTCTGGGTTCCGTGCGCAGCTCGCTGGCTTCAGCCTGACGACGGCGGAGATCCTCTACCGCCTGCCGGATCATCCCTCCCTGCTGCAGAGCTACATCTGGCAAGACTACGACATGCACCCACGCTTCCCGCGGTTGCGAACGTTTCTGGATTTCTGGACGCGCAACCTCGACGGCAAGCTGTTTGGTGTGCGGGTGGCGCACAAGAAGCTCATCACGCCGGCCGAGCTACGCCTAGTGGGCGACGAGTTCCGCGTGCACTGAGCTATTTGCCAGAGGGCGCATCGCCCGCCCGAATCGGGCTAAGCCCCGGCAGCGCAATCGACGCCCGGTGCTCTTGGCATGGCTCATCCCGACCGACAGCACGGCATTGAGGCCGGCGTGGTTTCCTCGATCGAAGCGGCGATGGCTGCCCGGCGCGCGCCCAATGGTGCCGGCGTCGCGGGTGACCCGCGCGCGGCCGAGCAGCTCCTTGCCGCCATGCGCACGGTGAAGGCGGCCCGCTTCAACGCCGCCGAGCGGCTGGAGCGCAAGCACGTGCTCTCGCTGTTCGCGATGTCGATGGTGTCGCTCTACTTCGTCGGCCTCTCGGTGTGGCAGGCCGTCTATGCGCCCACCCTCGATGAGGCGGCCAACCGGCTCATCACGCTGGTCTCCATCATGTCATCGATCTTCACGCTGGTGCTCGCCCTCATCGAGTCCATGAACGACTACCGCATGAAGGCGCACCATATGCACGCCTGTGCGCTGGCCGTGAACGACCTCTATCACGAGCTCAAGCTGATGCGTCCCAGCGATGCCGCCCACCTGCAGGAGTTCCGACAGCGCTATAACGGGGCGGTGCGCCGCTGCCCCTACAATCACGCCCGCATCGACTACCTGATGGCCAAGGCGGAAGGAGGCGGCGTCCCCTGGGAGGACAGAGCCTGGGCGCGGCTGCGCTATGCGCTCGACGTCTACGCGCTCTACGGGCTCGCGCTGATCGTGCCGCCGGCGGTGCTGGTGCTCTGCCGGTAGATGCTATCGCCCGCGTAAGCGCCGCGGTGCCTCTGATATGAGATGATCCGGCCGCGTGTCCGCGCCAAGGGCCGATAACAGTCCCAACCAACAAATTGGTCAGCTGGGCACCCGGCGTGGCTGAGACTTGGATTGGAACTACCAGCTTGACCGGAGCAGAAACAGGGTTAACGCGGATCGTAAGCTCTGCAGCAGCGAGCTAAATGACGGTTAGGCGTAACGACCGAGCGCCTTTCCTCTCAGCCTCGGTCCTTAGGAGCGCGCCTGCCCGCGGAGAGAGCCGTCAACCGGGCGTTCTC
>VBAB01000637.1 GCA_005888525.1 Alphaproteobacteria bacterium | reverse complement strand
GCCGCAGGAGCACATCAATGCTCTGGCCTGGCTGCAGGGCGTCGGGTCCCCGGAGCGCGTGAGCGTCATCCCCGGCAACCACGACATCTATTCGCGGCTGGGCGGCGATATCGGCAGCGCGCGCTGGACCGCCTACATGACGTCCAATGCGCAAGGGGCCGCGCATGCGGGCCACGACGAAGCGTTTCCCTTCGTTCGCATGCTGGGTCCGATCGCCCTCATCGGCATCAATTCGGCCGTGCCGACGCCGCCGCTCGTCGCCTCCGGCCGGCTCGGCGCGAGCCAGCTGGCGCGTATCGCCGCGGTTCTGGAGCGCCTCGCCCGCGCCGACATCTTCCGACTCGTGCTGATCCACCACCCGCCGCTGCCAGGCCAGGCCCGGCGGTATCGCGATCTGGGGGACGCTGCCGCCCTGGAGAAGATCCTGGCGCAGCATGGCGCCAATCTCGTCATCCATGGCCACAACCATCACAACACGCTGGCCTGGTGCGCCACGAATGCCGGAGGCAGGGTGCCGGTCGTTGGCGCGCCGTCGGCTGCACTTGCACACCCTTACAAGCGCGAGCCGCTCGCCCGCTACAACCTCTACCGCATCGCCGGGCCGCCGTGGACCATCGAGCTCGTCGGGCGCGGCCTCGAGCGGCCGGGCGGCCCGATCGTCGAGCTCGAGCGGCGCTCCTTGGCACCGCTACCTGCTTGAGGTTTCTCCTGCTGAAGCGGCAAGATCGCAGCTCGGCGCGGACAAGGCGCACGGCGCATGCTAGAGCAGGATCGCTTCAGATTGAATCACCTGCTCCCAAATGCAACGTGGGGCTGAAGCGTGAATCCTGCTCTACTTCTTTGGTTTAGAGCGAGATTCACGTTCCTGGATGGAAGCCTCAGTGCTTCCATCTGGAACGATCTCGCTCTAAGACGTGCCCCTCACACGCAGCACCAAGCGAGGGAAAAGGAATGATCTTTCACGTGTCGGGCGCGAGACTTTCGGCTGTTGCCTTGGCCCTGATGCTCACCATCCTGCCAACCGTAGCGCGCGCGGCAGACTGCGGCCATGATGGCCACGGTTTCGACGCCTGGATCGCGCAATTCAAGCAAAGGGCGGCGGCCCAGGGCATCTCACCCGCAGTCCTTGCTGCCGCACTCGCCGGCATCAGCTACGACTCGACGGTCGTGCGGCTCGACCGCTCGCAGAAGTCCTTCAAGCTCTCCTTCGAAGAGTTCTACGCCCGCCGCGTCGGGTCCGGCCTCATGCGGCGCGGCCAGGCCCTCATGCGCCAGCACCAGGCCACGCTCGACCGCATCGAGAAGCGTTTCGGTGTGCCGGCGCCCATCCTGATCGCCATCTGGGGCCTCGAGACAAATTACGGCGCCGACTCGAGCGGCAAGTTCTCGATCATCCGCTCGGTTGCCACGCTGGCGTACGACTGCCGCCGCTCGGAGTTTTTCACCGGCCATCTTCTCGATGCCATGCGCATTGTCGAGCGCGGCGACCTGACGCTGGCGCAGCTGCGCGGCGGCTGGGCCGGCGAGATCGGCCACACGCAGTTCCTGCCATCTGGCTACTACAAGTATGCGGTCGATTTCGATGGCGACGGGCGGCGCGACCTCGAGCACAGCGTGCCGGACATGCTGGCCTCCACCGCCAACTTCCTCAAGGGCAACGGATGGCAGGCGGGACAGGGCTGGGAGCCGGGCTCGGCCAACTGTGCCGTGCTCAGGGAATGGAACCGCGCCGAGGTCTACCAGCGCACCATCGCCGTGATGGCCTCCAAGCTGCGCGAGGGGCCCTGAGGGGGCTGCCCGCGACCTGTCCCCTCTCCCCATTCTCTTTCAGAATGGAGAGAGGACTAGGGAGACGGGCGGCCGCTTGTGCCAGCGTTTGGAGTGTGCCGCCGCCCCTCACCCCGACCCTCTCCCCCGTGAAGTACGGGGAGAGGGAGACGCCCACTGCATGGTTGCTTGCCGGCGTGAGGTGACACGTTGAACGCGACGGGGCAGTCTGTATCCTCGCTGCGGTGCTTGGCGGCGTCACAAAAGGCTGCCTGGGGAGGAATGCTGCGACCATGACGCACGACTTCATCATCGTCGGCGGCGGCTCGGCCGGGTCGGTGTTGGCGAACCGGCTCTCCGCTAGGAGCGGGACCCAGGTGCTGCTGCTGGAGGCGGGCCAGGACACTCCGCACGGCAAGATCCCGCCGGAGGTGCTCGACAGCTATCCGCGCACGGCCTACTTCGGCCCGCGTTTTCACTGGACGCAGCTCAAGGTGCGCACCGAGGTGGTCTCGCACAACAATCCCGCCGAGAGCCCGCCGCCGCTGCGCAAGTACGAGCAAGCGCGCATCCTGGGTGGCGGCTCCTCCATCAACGGCCAGCTCGCCAACCGCGGCGCGCCAGCCGACTTCGAGGAGTGGGTGGCGCGGGGGGCGCGCGGCTGGGGCTGGAAGGACGTGCTCCCCTTCTACAAGAAGGTCGAGCGCGACATGGACTTCGACGGGCCCCTGCACGGCAAGGAGGGGCGCATTCCGGTGCGGCGCATCTTCCCGGAGCATTGGACCGAGCATGCGAAGGCTTCGGGCAAGGCCTTCCACGAGGCGGGCTTCGAGTACCTGCCCGACCAGAACGGCGAGTGGAAGAACGGCTATTATCCGATCACGATCTCCAACGCCTACGAGCGGCGCG
>VBAB01000030.1 GCA_005888525.1 Alphaproteobacteria bacterium | reverse complement strand
GTGCCGCGCCTACCACTTGAAGGCGTTCGAGAACCAGTCGGTCTTGGGATTGCGCGCTGATGCGCGAGGCGTCGGCCGCACCTGCTCCTTGGCCACGGCCGGCTCCGCCGATACGCCGGTCGAGATCGGCCACGTCATGGAGCGCTGAGCCAGCGGCTGAGCCGCGACGGTCGCCCGCCGCCTGTCCAGCTCCCGCTGCGCCACCACATCGAACTCCGGCATCGTCGTCGCCTCCGCCTTGGGCTGCAGATGGACGATGCGGTAGCCCTTGGCCTTGAGATCCGCCAGCAGGCTCGGCAGCGCCCGCGCGGTCGAGGGCTGGATGTCGTGGAACAGGATGATGCCCTTCTTCGCCCGCGCCAGGTCGCCCATCACCCTGCGGTGCACGGTGCCGGGGTCACGCGTCCTGAAGTCCTTGCTGTCCAGATCGATGGAGAAGATGGCGACGTGCCGCTCCTGCAGGTGCGTGGTCATGGACTTGGTATCGGCCAGGTAGGGGAAGCGGAAGAACGGCGCCACCGGCTTGCCCAAGGCCTGCTGCACCGCGCTGAAGCCCAGCTCGATCTCGGTGCGCGCCTTGAGGGGCGTGATCGAGTGCAGGTTGGCGTGCGACCAGGTGTGAATGCCGATGGTGTGCCCGAGCCGCGCGTATTCACGCACCATCTCCGGGTCGGCAACGGCCATGCGCCCGACGACGAAGAATGTCGCCTTGGTGCAATGCGCCGCCAGGGCCTCCAGCACCGGCCTGCTGTAGGGACGCAACGGCCCATCGTCGAAGGTCAGCACGACCTCGCCGTCGGCCAAGACATCCTGTTCCTTGTATTGGAAGCCGAAACGGGGACCCGAGCTGGTGTCGATCTCGGCCACGCGCGACACGCCGAGCGCATTGGGGCCCGGCGGGCAGGCCTCTTGCGCGATAGCCGGAGCCAATGCGCCTATCAGCACGCCGCAGGCAAGGCAGACGGGTTTGATTATTCGCATACTCCCCCCGACGACGCGCGTTATCCCCAGCCTGAATCGCGCCTATTGCCCTTCTTGCACGCGCCCGTGACAAGGGCAAGGCGCTGGGCAAGCGCGATAATCCAGCTGCAATAGGCAAAGGGTTTCTCGGCAACACTCGATCCGTGAACGGCTGTGCCGATTTCGCATCACGCGGTTGCCCGCAGGGCGCGAGGGCGACTGAACGAAGGCATGGCGCGTTGCCCTGCCTGGTGCTATCCGGCGCATGAGCGTGCGCGCCTAGGCGAAGCCTCACCGAGGCCGACCTGCCTTCATGCAAGAAGAGACCACAAACGAAGCGGCCGCCCCACCCCTCGCTCCCGCGTCCGAGCTGGCGAGGCCAGTCGCGGAGGCGCTCGCTTCGGGCCTGACAGGGCATGTGCGCTCGCTCGTCCAGGCCCTGGAAGCACCGGACCAGGCCGATTTGATCGAGCTGCTGGAGCCCGCGCAGCGCGTCCAGCTGGTCGAGGCGCTGGGGCCCGCCTTTAACCCCGAGGTGCTCTCCGAGCTCGACGAGACCGTGCGCGACCAGCTCCTGCCGGCGCTCCCCAAGGAGGTGCTGGCCAAAGCCGTCGCCGAGCTCGAGACCGACGACGCCGCCTACCTGCTCGAGAACATCGCCGAGCCGGTCCGGCAGGAAATCCTGGCGCAGATGCCATCAGGCGATCGCGCCGCGCTCGAGCGCAACCTCGAATATCCGCAAGACACCGCCGGCCGTCTCATGCAGACGGACTTCGTGGCGGTGCCGCCCTTCTGGACGGTGGGCCAGGTCATCGACCATATGCGCGAGGCAGAGCACCTCCCGGAGACCTTCTCCGACATCTATGTCGTCGATCCCACCTACCATGTGCTCGGCAGCGTGGACCTCAGCCGGCTATTGCGCACCAAGCGGCAGGTGCGCATCGACACCCTGATGGATGCAGGGCGCAAGGTGGTGCTAGCGACGGCCGATCAGGAAGAGGTGGCGCGTCAGTTCGAGCGCTATGATCTCAAGTCCGCCCCGGTAGTGGACGCCGACAAGCGCCTCGTCGGCGTCGTTACCGTCGACGACGTGGTCGAGGTGATCGAAGGCGAGGCCGACGAGGACTTGCGGCGGCTGGCCGGCATCGGCGACGAGCGCATCACCGACAGCGTGCGCCAGATCGTCCCGGCCCGCTTCTGGTGGCTGTTCGTCAATCTGCTGACCGCCATTCTCGCCTCCGTCGTCATCAAGCAGTTCGACGCCACCATCTCGCACATGGTGGCGCTGGCGGTGCTGATGCCGATCGTGGCCTCGATGGGCGGCAACGCCGGCACCCAGACCATGACGGTCGCCGTGCGAGCGCTGGCAACCGGCGAGCTGGGTGCGATCAACACGGCGCGCGTGGTGCTGCGCGAGACGGCGACTGGCCTGATCAACGGGGTCGCATTTGCCGTCATCATGGGCCTCGTCACCTTCTTCTGGTTCGGCTCCAACCAGCTCGGTGCCATCATCGGCGCGGCCATGGTCATCAATTTGCTGGCGGCAGCGATTGCCGGCATCTTCATTCCGCTCGCGCTGCAGCGATGGGGCTTCGACCCGGCGGTCTCCTCCACCGTGTTCGTGACGACCGTCACCGACGTGGTGGGGTTCTTCGCCTTCCTGGGGCTGGCGTCGCTCTGGCTGACATGAGGGATGCAATGCCGACACGATCATTCCGCGGGTGGGTGCCGGCCCTGACGGGCCTCTGCTTGGTCTGCGCCTCGCCGGCCGCTGGCGAGGGAAGCCTCGCTCTCGCCGAGGTGCTGGAGGCCGTCAAGAGCGAGCCGCAGCTCGTGAGCCAGATCGAGGTCGAGCTGCGCAAGCGTGACCTCAAAGTGCCTGAGATCGTCTGCATCGCCAACCGGCACGGCAACCAGTGGCGGCTTCTGGGCGGGGGACGCGCCGCACCCTACGAATGCAGCATCGGCGACCGCTCGCTGCGGATCGATGCCGAGCGCGTCTACTTCGACGCCAACGGGCGCAAGCTGGGGCAACTCGGCCAAGCGCCGGACAACCTGCTCTTCACCAGGGCGAAGTTCTTCCGGGAGGGAAAATTCCGCTGGATCTGGAGCCCTTGAGACGCGGAGCCGATGACCATGAACACGCCAGTGCGCCCTCTGCAAGCGCGCGACAAGCCGGTCTGGCTCGCCCTCTTCAAGGGCTACATCGAGTTCTACAAGGCAACCGTCTCCGAGGACGTGATCGAGACCCTCTGGCAACGGCTGATGCGCGGCGGGGAGGGATTCCACGTCGCCCTCGTCGCCGTGGACGACGCCGACATTCCCGTCGGTCTCGCGCACGTGCTGTTCCACCGTTCGACCTGGAGCAACGGCTGGTACTGCTATCTGGAGGACCTGTTCGTCGATCCGGCTCGGCGCCGGAAGGGGGTGGGCCGAGCCCTGATCGAGGCCGTCTACGCCGAAGCCGACGCCCGCCGGTGCGCGCGCGTCTACTGGATGACGCAGGAGACCAATGCGACAGCGCGCACGCTCTATGATCGCGTGGCAAGCAAATCGCCGTTCGTGCAATATCGGCGATAGGCAGGTGTCAGCCCCTCCGGGTCTGACATCATGACGTCAACAAGAGCCGTTGCAGCAATGGTGTCAGACCCGGTGGGTCTGACACCTCTTCGAGAAAGAGGTGCTGTGCCATGAAAACCCGCGCCGCCGTCGCTCTCGACAAGGCCAAGCCGCTCGAGATCATGGAGGTCGATCTCGCGGGCCCGAAGGCGGGCGAGGTGCTGGTCGAGATCAAGGCGACAGGTATCTGCCACACCGACGAGTTCACGCTCTCGGGCGCCGACCCCGAGGGGCTGTTCCCCGCGATCCTGGGCCACGAAGGCGCCGGCATCGTCGTCGACATCGGCCCTGGCGTGACGAGCGTGAAGAAGGGCGATCACGTCATCCCGCTCTATACGCCCGAGTGCCGCCAGTGCCCCTCGTGCCTGTCGCGCAAGACCAACCTGTGCACCGCCATCCGCGCCACCCAGGGTCAGGGCGTGATGCCCGATGGCACCTCGCGCTTCTCGCTCGGGGCCAAGAAGCTCTTCCACTACATGGGCACCTCGACCTTCGCCAATTTCACCGTGCTGCCGGAGATCGCCGTCGCCAAGGTTCGCGAGGACGCGCCCTTCGACAAGATCTGCTACATCGGCTGCGGGGTGACGACCGGCATCGGGGCCGTCCTCAACACCGCCAAGGTGGAGCCGGGCGCCAAGTGCGCCGTGTTCGGCCTCGGCGGTATCGGCCTCAACGTCATCCAGGGGCTCAAGCTCGCCGGCGCGGACATGATCATCGGCGTCGACGTCAACGACGCCAAGAAGCCGTGGGGCGAGCGCTTCGGCATGACGCACTTCGTCAACCCCAAGGCGGCCGGCGGCGACCTCGTGGCCCACATCGTCAACCTGACCAAGAAGGGCGCCGACCAGATCGGCGGGGCCGACTACACCTTCGACTGCACCGGCAACGTCGCCGTCATGCGCCAGGCGCTGGAGGCCTGCCACCGCGGCTGGGGCGTGAGCGTGATCATCGGCGTCGCCGGCGCCGGCCAGGAGATCGCAACGCGACCTTTCCAGCTCGTCACCGGCCGCACCTGGAAGGGCACCGCGTTCGGCGGCGCCAGGGGTCGCACCGACGTGCCCAGAATCGTCGACTGGTACATGGAGGGCAAGATCCAGATCGATCCCATGATCACCCACACCATGCCGCTCACCGACATCAACAAGGGCTTCGATCTGATGCATGCCGGCGAGAGCATCCGCAGCGTGGTGGTGTTCTGATTGCGCGAGGGGCCCCGTTCTTGCACGCCTGCCGGAGCAGAACTCCTCGGTGTCATCCCGGTGCTTGTCACCGGGATCCATCGTGCCGCTTGCTCCGCCGCTGGCCGATAGCTGGATACCGGGGACAAGCCCCGATATGACAGTGAACCTGGGGTGTGGTCGAAACCCATGAAGCGGGTCCTGCATTGGATTGGTGGCCTGGCGGCGCTCATTGTCCTGGCGGCAGTCATCGCCGCGGATGTCGCCTATACCGTCCTGCGGAGCACCGTCCCCTCGCCCTCGGGCGCGCTGGCAATTGCCGGGCTGTCCGCCCCCGTCGAGGTGGTGCGCGATCGCGAGGCCGTGCCGCACATCTTCGCGCAAACGACAGACGACCTCTTCTGCGCCCTCGGGTTCCTGCACGCGCAGGAGCGCTTGTGGCAGATGGAGTTGACGCGCCGCGCCGGCCAGGGCCGCCTGTCGGAGATTTTCGGCGACCGCACGTTCTCCACCGATGTCTTCCTGCGCACGCTCGACCTTTACGGCCATGCCGAGCGGTCGCAGGCGGTGCTCTCCCCCGCGATCCTCAAGAGCCTCGAGGCCTATGCGCGGGGCGTCAACGCCTTCATCGACCGCAAGACCGGACTGCTCGAGCCGCGGCTGCCGCCTGAGTTCCTGCTGCTGCGCCACGAGCCCGAACCGTGGCGCGTGGCCGACAGCCTGGTCACTGCGAAGATGATGGCGCTGAATTTGAGCACCAACCTCAACCACGAGATGATGCGCCTGGCGCTCGCTGCGGAAGGTCTCACCTCGGCGGAGATCGAGGACTTGCTGCCGCGAGACACGACGGAGGCTGCGCCGCCTCTACCCGAGCTGGCCTCCCTTTACCCCCTCCAGCGCCAAGGTGGCCGGCAAAAGCACGCGGCCCACGCGCCGGTCGAAGACTTCATCGGCGGTGGCGCCTCCAACAACTGGGTCGTCTCGGGCAAACGTACGCGCTCCGGCAGGCCGCTGCTGGCCAACGATCCGCACTTGCGGCTCACGGCCCCCTCCACCTGGTATCTCGCCCACCTGGCGCTCGAGCGGCCGGAGGCGGCCACGATCAATGTCGTGGGCGCGACGCTGGCCGGCGTGCCCCTCGTCCTGCTCGGCCGCACCAACACCCTGGCGTGGGGTTTCACCAACACCGGCCCCGACGTGCAGGACGTCTTCATCGAGAAGATCAACCCCGACGACCCGAAGCTCTATCTGGCGCCCGACGGCTGGCGGCCGTTCGTGACCGAGCCGATGGCGATCACCGTCAAGGGCGCCGGCGTGCGCACCCTGGAGCGCCGCCGCACGCGCCACGGGCCCGTCCTGCCCGGCTCCTACCGCAATCTCGACGGCCTGCTCGGGCCTGGATACGTGGCGGCGCTGCAATGGACGGCGCTCACCGACGACGACACGACGATCTCTGCCGGCGTGTTCGATCCCGGCATCCGCGGCATCCGCGACTACATGGACCGCATGCGCCAGTACGTCGTGCCGATGCAGAGCATGGTGCTGGCCGACGTGGACGGCAACATCGGCATGATCGCCCCAGGGCGGGTGCCGGTGCGCGACCCCGCCAACAAGGTGGCCGGCCGCGCGCCCGTTCCAGGCTGGGATGCGACCTTCGACTGGAAGGGCTACTTGAGGTTCGAGGACCTGCCGCGCGTCGAGAACCCGCCGGCCGGCGCCATCGGCACGGCCAATGCCCGCATCGTCGGACCCGATTACCCCCACCACCTCACCTACGACTGGGAGACCGAGTACCGTCAGCAGCGCATCAAGGAGCTCGTGCTCGATCGCAACGGCCACGACGTGGCAAGCATGCGCGCGGCGCAGGCCGACGTGCTGTCGCTCGGTTTCGCGCGGCTCAAGCCGCTGATGATCGCGGCCGCCCGCCGGGCCGGCAGCGCCGATCCGGGCGTGCTCGACCGCCTCGACCGCTGGGATGCCACCATGCGCGCCGACCTGGTTGAGCCCTTGATCTTCATGGCCTGGGAGCGCGAGACGGTGCGGGCTGTCTACCGCGACGACCTGGGTGGCGCGTTCGATCGCTTCTTCAGTTCACGCGCGCTTGCCCTCACCCGGCTGCTGGAGGGACGCGCCACGAGCCGCGATTGGTGCGATGACCGCTCCACGCCGTCACGCGAGACCTGCGATGACGTGATCGCCGGCGCGCTGAAGACCGCGATGGCGGAGCTGGACAAGCTCTACGGCGCGGACCTCACGCGGTGGCGCTGGGGCCCCGCGCACTTCGCCGCGGGCGAGCATCGCCCGTTCGGCCTGGTCCCCGGCATCGCCTCCTTCTTCAACGTCGAGGTGCCGAGCCCCGGCGATGCCTATACCCTCAACCGCGGCATGGTGGAATTCGGTGAGGAGCCGCCGTTCGCCAACCGCGGCGGCTCGACCTACCGGGCGATTTACGACTTCGCCGATCTCGATCGCTCGCTCTACATCCAGACCACCGGCCAGTCGGGAAATCCGTTCTCGCCCTACTATCGCTCCTTCGCCGAACGCTGGGCCAAGGTGGAGTACATCGAGCTCGCCACCAGTCGCGACGTCATCGCCAAGGCCACCCTCGGCACGTGGAACCTCACGCCTCAGTAGCCGCGCACTTGTTTCGCGGATTGAAGGGTTGTAGAGCGACCGCGCGACACGAAGCGAATCGGGAGAGGACGGATCATGCTCTTCACGCCGAGACTTGCCGCACTTGCCATTGCTGCCGCGGGCCTCGTCGCGATCGCCCCGGCGCACGCCAAGACCTGCAAGGACCCGGTGACGGCGCAAGCGCGGTCCTCCGCCCAGCTCAGCGACGCCAACCGCGAGAAGCGCGCCCGCGAGAAGGCCATCGCCAACTGGAGCAGCCGCGCGCGCGACACCTACGGCTGGCAGTACCGGTTCTGGACCAAGTCGGAGGAGCAGAAGGTGGAATGCGGCGGCACCGCCAAATCCAAGCACTGCAACGTCAGCGCCAAACCCTGCACGCTGTTCTGAGGCGGTCAGACCCCTCGGCCCAACGTCGGCAATAAGAAACCGACATCTCGACGAGGGGTCTGACCCCCTTCCGGGGCGCGTGGGGTCTGACCCCGCACCGCTCCGTCACTCTACCCGAGTTCCAGCACCACCCGGCCGCGCACCTTGCCGGCGAGAATCTCCGGCGCCAGCGCGACGACATCCGCGGCCGGCCGCGTCACCGTCATGGCTTCGAGCTTGGCCCGATCGAGGTCGGCCGCCAGCCGGCTCCACGCCTCCACGCGCAGCGGCTTCGGCGCCATGACGGAATCGACGCCGGCAAGGGTCACCGCGCGCAGGATGAAGGGCGCCACCGAGGTCGCCAGGTCCATGCCCTGCGCCAGCCCGCAGGCGGCGACCGTGCCGCCGTACTTGGTCATGCTGAGCGCATTGGCGAGCGTGTGGCTGCCGACCGCGTCCACGGCGCCAGCCCAGCGCTCCTTGTTGAGCGGCCTGGCCGGCTTGGAAAGCTCGGCGCGATCGATGATCTCCGTGGCCCCAAGCCCTTTGAGATAATCGGCCTCCGCCGTCCGGCCCGTCGAGGCGATGACCTGAAAGCCCAGCTTCGCCAGCAGGGCGATGGCAACGCTGCCGACGCCGCCGGCGGCACCGGTCACCAGCACGGGTCCGTTGCCGGGCTTGACCCCATGCCGCTCCAGCGCCAACACGCAGAGCATGGCGGTGTATCCGGCCGTACCGATCGCCATGCATTCGGCGGGAGAGAACTGCGGCGGCATCTTCAAGAGCCAATCGCCCTTGACGCGGGCCATTTGTGCGTAGCCGCCGAAATGCGTCTCACCCACACCCCAGCCGTTCAGGATTACCGCATCGCCGGCCTTGAACTCGGAATGGGAGGACGAGACCACCTTGCCGGCGAAATCGATGCCCGGGACCATCGGCCAACGTCGGATGACCGGCGCCTTGGCGGTGATCGCCAGGCCATCCTTGTAGTTGACGGTGGAGTGGCTGACGCGCACGAGGACATCGCCCTCCATCAGGTCGCCCTCGCCCAGCTCTTGCCACGCAAGGCTCTGGCCGGTTTCATCTTTGGAAGCCACCAATGCCTTGAAACGCTGCATCCTCGCACTCCCGGACATCTTGGCTGGATCGCGTTTTGGTTAGGCCATCTCGGTCACGCTGTCGAGAAACGTCGCGCGCACTTCTTGCCTGTTCTCCATGGGGTTCAACTTGCTGAGACAACCGTCAATTCCCTCAAGTTCTTGGAGCGATTCCCAGGTGTGCTCGACTTGCAACAGCGCTGGCCCGCCTCCGGGATCGACCGCAGCAAGGCTATACTTCAAGCTCGACAATGGGGCTGTTGCGGCAGAATTGTAGCCTTCCTAAGAACACCTGGGTTAATAATCCATGAATACATGAATTGATTGAAATGTATCCTCTTGTATAAGACAAAATACGTAGTTGTTATCGTGCATCATGGGGTGCGGCAGCTGGGAAACTCCCAATTTAACCATCGAATTATTGCGCTGCAACATCGAAATTTGCTGGTCAATCGCAACCCGCCCTCATAGATTCCTGGGCTGGCGCGGGCAACCAGCGTCAACGGCCGGCTAGGTCCGGCAAGGAGGCAGTGATGGAACTGCAGACTCGGCTCAACGTGCTTGCTGCCATCATATCCTTCGTTTTTCTGACTGCAGTCGTGTTCGGCATGTTCTGAGCCTGGATCGAGGTACAGTGCCGGTCGCAGGAGATTATGACCGGCTGAACCGCCAGTCACTCGAAGGCAGCAAAGGCGCGGGAAGCGATTCCCGCGCCTTTGTCATGAGCCAGTCTCGAGTTGTCTGCACCCCTTATCGCTTGATGTGATAGCCCAGGACCGCACCGATCAGCGGATAGGCGAGATCCGGTAGTGCGCGCATCGCGCCTCTCACGTCCGGTACGAACACCGGCAACCAGGTCACCAGGGCCGCGCCGATCAGCGCCACGATGAGCGCGGAGACCAGCGTGGAGCTCGTGGGCATGCCCGCTTCGCGCAGCACTTGGCTCAGCACGAGGCCGACGATCCACACCACGACAGCGAACACCACTGCGAACACGAAGAGCTGCATCCGCCCGAGGCCCGGGATATAGCGGACGATGAACGGTGCGGCGAACCACGCGGCGATGAGCTGCAGCCCCAGCAAGATCAGACGTGACAACATCGGCTTTCCCCCAAAGAGCTCCCAACGCCCCCTCGAACAGCGGCAAGACTGTCGATCACCGAGTCTATCAGGCTGCCTCGCTCTGGGCGAGCTTGCGATCGTAGTTCAGCACCGGCGCCAGCCACCGCTCCGCCTCTTCGATCGACCAGCCTTTGCGCGCCGCGTAGTCCTCGACCTGGTCGCGCTCCACCTTGCCGACGCCGAAGTAGTGGCTCTCGGGATGCGAGAAATAGAGTCCCGAGACCGCCGATCCCGGCCACATGGCGAAACTCTCGGTCAGCTTGATGCCGGCGTTGGCCTCTGCGTCGAGCAGGCGAAAAATGGTGCCTTTCTCGGTATGGTCGGGCTGGGCGGGGTAGCCCGGTGCCGGGCGGATGCCACGATATTCCTCTGCGATCATCGCCGCGGCCGACAGTTTCTCGCCCGCCGCGTAGCCCCAGAACTCGCGTCGCACGCGCTCGTGCATGCGCTCGGCGAAGGCTTCGGCCAGCCGGTCGGCCAGCGCCTTGAGCATGATGCGTCCGTAGTCGTCGGTTGCCGCGATATGGCGGGCGAGCGCTTCGGCCTCGCCGATGCCGGTCGTGACGGCGAACGCGCCGATGTAGTCGGCGAGCCCGCTCTCCCTGGGCGCGATGAAATCGGCCAACGCCGTGTTGGCCCGATCGGTCCGGTTCTCACGCGCCATCTGCTGACGCAGCGTATGCAGCATGGCGAGCCGAGACTTGCGCGCCGCATCCGCGTAAAGCTCGATGTCGTCGCCCAGCGAGTTGGCAGGCCAGAAACCGATCACCGCATTGGCGGTCAGCCAATTCTCCGCGATCAGCCGTTTCAGCATGTCCTGCGCATCGTCGAACAGCTTCTTGGCTTCGGGGCCCACGACGTTGTCCTCGAAGATGCGCGGATATTTGCCCTGCAGCTCCCAGGTTTGGAAGAAAGGCGTCCAATCGATGTAGGGCACCAGCTCGGCCAGCTTGTAGCTCTTGAAGG
>VBAB01000636.1 GCA_005888525.1 Alphaproteobacteria bacterium | reverse complement strand
CGCGCCCGTGAGGTGATGGCCGAAAAGGGCATGCCCCTGCCGTGAGCTACAAGGCCGAGGGTGACCGAGGGATTCGAATGTTGGTGACAGAGCCGTAGGGCCCGTCGGCTCGCGCGTACTTGTGCTAGATTGCAGGATGGACCCGGCGCCCCGCTTGCGCGAGCTGTCGCTCGCGGGCCGGCGGCGCGGATTGAGGCGGAGGGCAACATGGCACGCATCCTTCTGGCCGAGGACGACGCGGCAACGCGGGACTTGGTGCAGCGCGCGCTGGGGCTCGAAGGTCACGAGGTGGTCGTAACACAGGACGGGGTCGAGGCGCTGGAGAAGCTGCAGGCGGCGCCTACGCGCTTCGATGTCTTGGTGACCGACGTGCAGATGCCGGGCCTCGACGGCATCGCCCTGGTGGAGAAGGGACTGGCGGTCAACGCCAAGCTGCGCGTCGTGCTGATGTCGGGCTTTGCCGACGAACTCGGCCGTGCCGCTCACCTCAAGGACAAGATCTCCCGCGTCATCACCAAGCCGTTCACGCTGGAGCAGATCCGCTCCGCTGTGAAAGCGGCGCTGGCGTGAGGCGCGGAATTCCGGGGCAGTCGGCCACGCTCGCCCGTGGACTACGTGCCAACGTCTCCCAGACCAATCGGCCAAACAGACCGCTGGGGGTGATGATTGGACGAATCCCCGATTTCGGGGTGTTCCCACGGATTCGGCCTCCGCAATACGCGTCCTTTGGGGGCCTGGGCACGGAATGCCGTGTCCGGCTTGCCACAAGTCCCAATATGACCCAAATCTTGCGGCAGTTAGCGCGACTCGGTTGATGTGGGCCCTTGCACCGCAAGGGGGAACGGTTGCCCATGGCGATCACGATGGACGCGCGCGAGGCGCCGCGGGGCCCGGTCCTGAAGGGGGCGCGGGACGCGGCCGAGCGTGCCCGCGCCTTCCGGCGGGCGCGGCGCCATTCATTGCTCGTCAAGCTACTGCGCGTTGCCTTGCCGGTGGCGGCTGTTGGCATTGCGGGATTGTATGCCCTGACGCTGGGCGTGAGCTGGCAGATGGGACCTGGTCGTCTCAAGATCGGGGAGATGGAGGTCACGGCAGATGATCTGACGATGAAGGATGCGACGTACTTCGGGCTGACCAAGGATGGCGGCCGTTACGAGGTGCGGGCCAAGAAAGCCATCGTCGAGTTCAACAAGGAGGCGCCGATCAAGCTGATCGACATCGACGGCGACCTGCTGCAGGCAAACGACGTTACCACCAAGCTCAAGGCCAAGCATGGTCTGCTCGACAATGCCAAGAGCGAGCTCGAGCTCTACGACGGCATCGAGATCGATGCCTCCAACGGCATGCAGGCGCGGATGTCGCGGGCCATGGTCTACTCCAAGGAGCACCGGATCGTTTCCAAGCATCCGGTGGACCTGAGCATGCCGAACGGCAGGGTGCAGGGCGCCTCGATGACGATGCGCAGCGACACACGCGAGGCGACCTTCGTCGGCGATGTGAAGGCGCACCTCGTCTCGACTGAGCAGCCCGGCCAGCCGGCGCCGTCGACCCCGGCATTCGGGCGCGACTCCAAGCACCCGATCGACGTCACGGCCGACCAGCTTTACGTCAACGATTTGGCCAAGACGGCCCTGTTCATGGGAAAAGTCGTCGCCGTTCAAGGTGACTCGACGCTCAAGGCGCCCGAGCTGCACATAGCCTACGAAGGCAGGGCCGCGGCTGACGCGATGACTGCGGCGGCTCAGCCTCGGCAGCCCGAGGAAGCCTCACGCCTGTCTCGTCTCGTGGCCAAGGACGGCGTCGTCGTCACCGTCGGTGTGGACAGGCGCGTAGCCAGCGACCAGGTCGAGTTCGATGCCAAGGCCGACACCGCGCTGTTCGTCGGTGATGTGCTCGTGAACCAGCAAAAGAATGTGCTGCAAGGCCAGCGGCTGTTCATCGACCGCAAGGCCGGTACGAGCCGCCTCGAGACGCCGGCGGAGGGCACCCAGCCGGCCGGCCGCATCGCCGCAACGTTCTACCAGAACGATACGAAGGGCGCCGCGCAGCCGAAGTCGAAGCCGAAATCTACCCCCGACCATAAAGACGGCGCCATGCAGGACGGCGTGTTGGGCTCCTTCAAGATGGATCCCAATGCACCCATGGATGTGGAGGCCGACACGCTCGACGTGTACGACAACGAGAAGCGTGCCGTCTTCCACGGCAACGTCAAAACGAAGCAAGGCGACTTCGTCGTGCGCACGAAAGAGATGGTCGCCTTCTACTCGGCCGGACTTGGGCTCGCCGGCGGCAGCAACGGGGCTGCCGACAAGACGCCAGCGCAGTTGACGCGTATAGAAGCAAAGCAGAAGGTGCTGATCATCTCCAAGGACGGTCAAAGCGCCACCGGCGACTGGGCGATCTTCGACACCAAGGCCAACACAGTGCTGCTCGGCGATGACGTCACGATCTCGCGCGGCAAGGACGTGGCCCAAGGGCCGCGGCTCAAGATCGATCTCACCACCGGCATGTATCGCTTCGAGCTGGAGCAGGAGCCCGCCGTTGCGCCAGCCGCCCCGGCAACCAGCGCTTCGCCGCAGCTCACGGCCCCGGCGCCACCCTCGAGCAACCCGGCGGAACGCGCATGCGCGCCTGGCAGGCAGTGCCTGCTCGTCTATCCGAAGGATGCGCAGGACAGGGCCAAGGGCGCGGTCGACAAGGTCCTTCCCGGATCTTCTGCCGCCAAGACGGGTGAGGCTTGGCTGCCGAGCACCAGCGCCAGCCCGACGCTGCGGGGCGAGTGACGCATGCAGCTGTTCTCTTTCAGGGCGAAGAAGCGCAAACCCCAGGCGGGGGGCAGACGGCGGCCGTCCAACGGGCACGCGGCGGCGCCAAACGCAGACCTCGATGGGTCGATCGAGCCGTATGGCGGGCCAGGGTGGCTCACCGTCGTCAACGTCAAGAAGACCTATCGCAACCGGATGGTGGTCAAGGGGGTCAGCCTGGAGACGGGCCGTGGCGAGGCCGTCGGGCTGCTGGGCCCCAACGGTGCCGGCAAGACTACCGTATTCTACATGGTCACAGGCCTCGTGCCCGCCGATGCCGGCCAGGTCACCCTCGACGGCCGCGACGTGACGCGCCTGCCGATGTATCGGCGGGCTCGCCTGGGGATCGGCTATCTGCCGCAGGAAGCCTCGATTTTCCGGGGCCTCACGGTCGAGCAGAACATCATGGCCGTGCTGGAGCTGGTGGAGCCGAAGCGCAAACGGCGCAAGGAGC
>VBAB01000635.1 GCA_005888525.1 Alphaproteobacteria bacterium | reverse complement strand
GTGAGCGGCAGCGAAATCGTCAGCCTGTCCTCGGCTCGTCCCAGAGCCCAAGTGCCCCTGTCCGCGCGTGCCGTGCTCACCGTCGACCTCGCGGCGTTGCGCGCCAACTGGGCGCGGGTGAACCAGGCCTCGGGCCGGGCCGAATGCGCCGGCGTCGTCAAGGCCGACGCCTATGGCCTGGGGCTGGCGCCGATCGCCAGAGCGCTCACCAACCAGGGTTGCAAGACCTTCTTCGTTGCCAGTGTCGATGAGGCCCGCACCGCGCGCGAGGTGCAGCCGGGCGCCACCATCTACGTCCTCGACGGCCTGCTGCCCGGCGCCGAGGCGCACTACGCCGGCTTCGACTTGCGCCCGGTGCTGTCGAGCCTGCCCGAGGTGCGCGACTGGGCCGCCTACTGCCGCGCGCGCGGGCGCCGGCTGGCGGCGGCGGTCCACATCGACACCGGCATGAACCGGCTCGGCATGCCGCAGAGCGAGGTCGAGCAGCTGGCGGCATCGCCCGAACTGCTCGCCGCCTTCGAGCCGACATTGGTGATGAGCCATCTGGCCTGCGCCGATCACGCCGACGATCCCATGAACGAGAGGCAGCGCCTGCGTTTCGAGGAGCTGCGCGCCAAGCTGCCGCCCACTCCGGCCAGCCTCTCCAACTCGGGCGGCACGTTTCTGGGGCCCCGCTATCATTTCGACCTGGTGCGGCCGGGCATCGCCCTTTACGGCGGCCGGGCGCACGAGGGCAAGACCAACCCGATGCAGACGGTGGTGCGGCTCGCGGCCAGGATCCTGCAAGTGCGCGAGGTGGCCCCCGGCGCCAGCATCGGCTACGGCGCCACCTACAAGGTCCAGGCCCCCGCGCGCATCGCCACCATCGCCGTGGGCTACGCCGACGGCTTCCTGCGTGCCTTGAGCGTGGCCACCGGCGAGGCTGGCCCGGTCGGCTACATCGGCGACTACCCGGTGCCCATCGTAGGGCGGGTATCGATGGACTTCATCACCGCCGTTGTGACAAGCGTGCCGCCGGAGCTGGCGCGGCGCGGCGCCTGGGTCGAGGTGATGGGCCACCGCGTCACCGTCGACGACCTGACCGACCGCGCCGGCACCATCGGCTACGAGCTGCTCTCCCGGCTCGGCCAGCGGGTCTATCGGGTCTACGAGGGGGCGGAGGGCTGAGCGGTCATGGCGAGACCCGCCAAGAGCCAGTTCGTGTGCCAGAACTGCGGGGCCGTGTCGCCGCGGTGGGCGGGAAAGTGCGCGGCTTGCGGCGAGTGGAACACGCTCACCGAGGAGGCAGATGTCGTGGCGGCGCCGGGCTCCGGCCTGACACGGACGTCGAAGGGGCGCGTCGTGGCGCTGGAGACGCTGGCCAAGACGGCCGACACGCTCACGCGCATCCCCACCGGCCTTGCCGAGCTCGACCGGGTGACCGGCGGCGGCATCGTGCCGGGCTCTGCACTGCTGATCGGCGGCGAGCCGGGCATCGGCAAATCGACGCTGCTGCTGCAGCTTGCCGCCGCCTTCGCCGGCGCCGGCCGCCGGGCCATCTACTTCTCGGGCGAGGAGGCGGCCGCGCAAATTAGGCTCAGAGCCGAGCGCCTCGGCCTGTCGCAGGCACCCATGGCGCTCGCCTGCGAGACCAACATCTCCAACATCCTCGCCACGCTGGCCGAGGGCAAGCGCCCCGATCTCGTCGTGGTCGACTCCATCCAGACACTGTGGGCCGAGGCGCTCGAAGCCGCGCCCGGCACCGTCAGCCAGGTGCGCGCCGCCACCCAGTCGCTCGTCCGCTACGCCAAGGCGCAGGGTGCCGCCCTGGTGCTCGTCGGTCACGTCACCAAGGACGGCCAGATCGCCGGCCCCAAGGTGATCGAGCACATGGTCGACACCGTGCTCTATTTCGAGGGCGACCGCGGGCACGCCTTCCGCATCCTGCGCGCGGCCAAGAATCGCTTCGGCGCCACCGACGAGATCGGCGTGTTCGAGATGGCGTCGGAGGGGCTGCGGGAGGTGGCCAACCCGTCCGAGCTGTTCCTGGGCGACCGGCTGGCGACAACGCCCGGTTCGGCGGTGTTTGCCGGCGTGGAAGGCACGCGGCCGATCCTGGTCGAGATCCAGGCCCTGGTCGTTCCGTCCGGGCTCGGCACCCCGCGCCGGGCCGTGGTCGGCTGGGATTCCAATCGCTTATCCATGCTGCTCGCCGTCATCGATGCGCGCTGCGGCATCAGCTTTGCCCAGCATGACGTCTATCTCAACGTCGCGGGCGGCCTGAAGATCACCGAGCCTGCTGCCGATCTCGCCGCCGCTGCCGCGCTGCTGTCATCGATTTCCAATGTTGCCCTGCCCCCCGAGAGGGTCTACTTCGGAGAAATCAGCCTGTCGGGGGCGGTTAGGCCGGCCGGTCACATGCTCGCGCGCCTCAAGGAAGCCCAGAAACTGGGCTTCAAGCAGGTGCTCCTTCCGGCCGCCGGCGAGCTCGACAAGGGTGGGCTCAAGCTCGCCTTGACGCGCGTGGCCCATGTCATGGGCCTGGCCGAGGCGCTCGGGTTATGATGTGTTGCAGCTCTCACGCAGTACGCCAGTAGCGAGGGACTAAGCCATGATCGGTGGGATTTCCTATCTGGATGCCGCCCTCATCGCCATCATCGCCGTTTCCGGGCTCGTGGCCATGTACCGGGGGCTCACCCGCGAGGTGCTGTCGATTCTCTCCTGGGTGGCGGCGGCGGGGGCCTGCGTATATTTCGTTTTCAAGTACCGGGCCGAGGCGCAGCAGATCGCCGAGCAGTTTCATGCGCCCCTGCTGGTTGCCCAGGTCGCCGTCGGCGGAATTATTTTTCTGGTTGTATTGATCGTCGTTCATCTAATCACCGCGCGCATCTCCGATACGGTGCTGGACAGCCGGGTCGGCGCCATCGACCGCATCCTGGGCTTTCTCTTCGGCGTGGCGCGAGGCTTCGTGTTGGTGGTCATACCCTTCATGTTCTAC
>VBAB01000690.1 GCA_005888525.1 Alphaproteobacteria bacterium | reverse complement strand
CTTCCTCGCCGTCGCTCCCGTCGTGATCGAGCATGCGGTGCACCCATTCGCGCCGCAGGGCGCGATCGTGCGCCCGGCTCATCAGGGCGGCGTCCTTGCGCGGCACGGCCGACTGGTAGCAATAGCGGTTGAGCGCCCAGGCCTGCACCTGGCCTTTGTCGAGCTTGCCGCCGTGGAGGAGGCGATGGAAGGGGTGCTTGTCGTGGTAGCGCTCGGCGCCCACCGCACGGATGGCCGCCTCCAGCTCGGCAGGGCTCATGGCGCCGCTCACAGCCGGATCTCCATGCCATCGTAGGCAATCTCCCAGCCGGCGCGCTCGACGGCGGCGCGCTCCGGGCTGCCCTCGCGCAGGACGGGGTTGGAGTTGTTGATGTGCACGTAGATGCGCCGCTCCACGCCCAATGTTGCGAAGGCCGCCATGGACCCCACTTTGGCACCTTGCGCGCCCGACATCGAGATGTGGCCCATGCGCTGGCCCGTCTTCTCCGACAGGCCCTGCGCGATCATCTCCTCGTCAGTGTAAAGCGTGCCGTCGAAGAGGACCAGACGTGCCCCATGCAGCCGTGCAGCTAAGCTCGCGTCGACCGCTGCACAGCCCGGAATATAATGGAAGGCGGCGCCGGTCACGCGATCGCTGATCTCGAGGCCTATGCTGTCACCCTCGCGCGTGCCGAAGCCATCGCTCGCATCCTCGAGGTAGAGCGCAACCTTGCCCGGTACAGCGTACGCCTCGATCGCGAGGCCACCGCCCACCGCGATGCGCTCCTCCAGCGGCAGGGCGACGCGCGTGACGTGCCGGCTGCTCAGCACATTGAAGATGCTGTTGGCGGCCAGCGCCTCCAATACGCGCTTCGATGCATAGAGCGTGAAGGAGAGGCCCTCGCGCAGGCTCAGTAGCCCGGCGACGTGGTCGACATCGCCGTTGGTGAGCGCCACAGCCGCGATCGGACTCGCACGCATGCCGCTGCCGGGAGGCGGCGCCAGCTCCAGTGTGGCATTGATCTGCTGGCGAATGTCGGGCGAGGCGTTGAGGAGCAGCCACTGCTTCCCATCTCCGCTTACCGCTAGCGAAGACTGCGTGCGCGGGCTGAGGCCCGGCCGGCCGGCACGCACATCGGCGCAGTTGCGGCAGTTGCAGTTGGCCTGCGGCAACCCGCCTCCAGCGGCCGAGCCCAGCACTTTGACGATCATGGCGAGCGAGCCTGTATCTGCCGCACTGCCGGCTACAGGCATTTCAGACATGCCCGCCGAATTTGCACAAGGGGAGCGAAGCACAATGGCTACAAGCGCTGCGGAAGGTAGCGAGACAGGGTGGCCATGCCCAGCGTCATCAGGCCACCGACGGCGAACACGGCCCACAGCGGCAATACCCACAGCACGACGGCCAGGACTCCTGGAATGAGCAGCGAGCCGACCTGGCGAAAGGTCATGAAGACGGAGGTCATGGCCGCGCGCTCGTAGTGATGGACGGCACGCAGGAACGGCACGTTGCCGGCGCCGTCGATCATGGTGGCGGAGAAGGCGGCCAAGCACATCAGCGCCATGCACAGCAGCGGGACTCCGGCCGCGGCTGCCACTGCGGCCGCCAGGCTCGCAATGCCGGTGAGGCCATAGCCGATGGCCAGCAAGTTGCGAATGCCGATTGCCTGACCAATCCGGCCCCACACGCGCACCAGCAGCATCGGCGCCAGGCCGAGCGAGACGAGGGCCCCGCCGATCTCCGGGCGAAAGCCGGCGTTCGTCACGTAGATCGGCGTGTAGATGAAGTTCATCACCCACCAGCCGTTACGGCCGAGCGCCAGCACCCAGGACAGCACCAACCGCGGCTGGGAAAGAAATCGCGACACGAAGCTGAGCGGGCTCGGCGGCGGCGCCACCGCGGCCTGCAGACTGGGGTTGTCGGCAAGACGCAGTGTCCAAAAGTAGGTGAGCAGCGTCAGTGTCGAGAGCGCCGCCACAACGTAAGTGAGGTTTTCGGCGACGTTGCGATGCAGATAGACGCCGATCCAGGGACCCAGCGCGAATGCGGCGCCGGCGAACAGGAGCCGGCGCGGCTCGAAGTGATTGAGCCCGCGACGCGGGATGTGATCCAGGAGGTAGAGGTTGATGACCACGTCGAGCATGGCCATCGCCAGCACCTGCAGCGCGAGGCCGACAATCAGCGACGTCTCGGTTCCCAGCGCGAACAGGAGCGCGCTTGCCATCTGCGCGGCGGCGCCGATCGTCAGGACCCATCGGCGCTTGATCCGGTGCAGGATGAGGGGCACCGTCAGGTTGACGCCGAGACCCAGAACGCCGACCAGGAAGTAGACGACGCTGACGCGCTGCGCGGCGCCCAGCAGCTCGTACGCCTGCAACGGAACGAGCGAGATCAGAATGGAGCGGGCGAACGCGTCGCAGGTGAACAGCACCACGAACGCGCGCGCCTTCGTGTCCTCGACGTTGGCGAGCAGGATCGGCGAGTGGATCCGCCTCATGTCGGGGAGAGCGTCCGCCGAGCTCTGAGGCGACAAGCCGAGGGCGCGTCGCGGTTGCTGGTGCGAGACATGCGCAGGGGCGTTCGACGCAGGACGGCGTTAGGTAGGAGGGTGTTTCGGCGGGTCTCCGCCTCTCGAGGCGGGCAGGCAGGCCCGAAAAGGCGACGGCGGCCCTGCGGCCGCCGCCTTTACCCTATCGCCGCCGAAGACCTGTTCAGGTGCGATCGAGCTCGGCCGGCGCGTAGCTCGTGACCTCGAGCCCCACCTCTTCCTCGACCACTTCCGGCTTGTGCCATTCCAGCTTCATGGAGTTCCTCCGGATTTCCAAGTCTCTTGCGAAACCGTTGCTTTCCCAAATCGCGAAAACTCAGTGATGTTCCGTTGTCACTCTGCAGTGGGCCGCCTTGCGCGTCAATATCCCGTTACTCGCACCGCACAATTCACCCCGTCACCGGCTCGGCAGGCGCCCGAGCCAGGATCTCACGCGCGCGATCGCAATCCCTCTCCATCTGGGCCTGCAAGGATGCAGCGGCGTCGAATCGGCGGTCCGGGCGGATGAAATCGACGAATTCCACCTCGATCTCGCGTCCGTAGAGGTCGCCGTGAAAGTCGAACAGGAACACCTCGAGGACGGGAGCGCCGTCGTCGAAGGTGGGACGCGTGCCGAGATAGGCGGCGCCCGTGTGGGCTCCTCCGTCACCGAAGACCCGCACGGCGTAGATGCCGTGCGCGAGCGCCGTGCCGGGGGCCAGCGCAATGTTGGCGGTGGGAAAGCCAAGGCCGGTGCCGCGCTTGGCCCCACTTCTCACCACGCCCGCTACACGCCACCACCAGCCTGCCCCAGGTCAGCGCGAATGGCGCTCGAGGAGAATATCTCGCCCGCTTCTGCAACCTGACTGATGATGGTCACGCCGAAGCCCAGCGCGTCTCCAGCACGCCGCAGACTTTCGGGGTCGCCGCCACGGCCCTTGCCGAAGCGGAAATCGTAGCCGACCACGACCTGGCGCGCAGCCAGCGCATCGACAAGCACGCGAGCGACGAAGCCGTCCGCCGACAGCCCGGCGAGGCCCGCATCGAAGGGGAGCACAACCGCGACATCGACCCCGAACCTCTCCAGCAATCGCAGCTTCAGGGGCAGCGGCGTCAACCGGAAGTGCGGCTTGTCGGGCTGGAAATACTCGCGCGGATGGGGCTCGAACACGACGGCTCCCGTCGGGGCGCCGAGCCTGACGGCCTCATCCCGCGTGGCCTTGATGAGTGCCTGGTGACCGCGATGCACGCCATCGAAGTTACCGATGGCGAGCGCCGCGCCGCGCGCGGACGCAGGAAAGCTGTCTGTGCCGTGGATGATGCGCATGGGCCGAGGCATCGCCCATTGCACCGGGCGCGGTCAAGCGCTTCGCGCGTTGCGCCCGGGGGCAGCGGCGTTTCAGGCCGCTTTCGTCGCCACTGGCCGCGTCGGCACCATCAGAACGGCCTCGCCCTCCAGCACCGGCTTGCCCGCGACCGAGCAGATGCTTTCGAAGCGCGCACGCCGCTTGGCGGGATAGAGCTCCATCACGCGCACCTTTGCCACGACCCGGTCGCCGACCTTGACGGGCCCGCGGAAGTTCAGCGTCTGAGAGACGTAGATGGCGCCGGGCCCCGGTAGCTCCATGCCGAACACGGTGGAAATGTACCCGGCCGTCAGCATGCCGTGGGCGATGGGCTCCTTGAAGATGGTCTTTGCCGCGTAGGCGGCATCAAGATGAACGGGGTTCTTGTCGCCCGTCACTTCGGCGAAGGCAATGATGTCCGCCTCACTCACGGTCTTGGCGAAGCTTGCTTCCATGCCGACCTCGAGGTCCTCGAAATAGTATGCCTGTCGGGTGATGAGGTTCATTGCCTGCCTTTGCCTTCATTCCGTTCATGCCGCGCTGCAAAAGTAGTCGCCCTGAGTTTGCGCCGCAACAAGCCCTGCGCTGTCACCATGGATAACGCCGGGGGAACGAGAAAGATTATGACGGGCCGGTGATTTGCGGCCACAGTCGTCAATGTCGCAGCAATTCCTGCCCTGCCCGTGCCCTCTGCCACTTCGCAGTGCGATCGTGAGAGTTCGATGCTGCAGTGCAGCTTTTTTGGGCAGGAACGGCACGGCAGTTGCATGGCCGCGCTGGCTCGCGCTATAAGCCCTCGATCCAGCGCAACTTCCTGCATGTCTTGGCCTACTCGGGCTATACCCCTGTCGGTCTCGGAAAGGGCCCCTATGAGTGACCGCAAACTGCTGATGCCGAAAGCGACCGCCGTGTGGCTGGTCGAAAACACCTCGCTTGCCTTCGAGCAGATCGCGGAGCTGTGTGGCCTGCACGTGCTGGAAGTGAAGGGAATCGCCGATGGCGACGTGGCGCAGGGCATCAAAGGTATGGACCCGATCTCGACCGGCCAGCTCACGCGCGAGGAGATTGCGCGCGGCGAGGAGGATCACGGCTACCAGCTGAAGCTGGCCGCAGCGAAGGTCGACATTCCCGACGTCAAGAGCAAGAAGGGGCCGCGCTACACGCCGGTGTCGCGCCGTCAGGACCGCCCCAATGCCGTTCTGTGGCTCTTGCGCAGTCATCCCGAGCTCAAGGACAGCCAGATCATGCGGCTCGTCGGCACGACCAAGCCGACGATCGCCGCCATTCGCGAGCGCACGCACTGGAACTCGCCCAATCTTCAGCCCCAGGATCCGGTGACGCTCGGCCTGTGCACGCAAATCGATCTCGACAACGAGGTGAGGAAAGCCGCGCGCCGCCTCGAGCGCGAGCGCAAAGAGTCCGGGAGGCCGCTGGAGAAAGCGGGCACGCTGCTCCCCACCTCGCAGACGATTCCCGGCCTGGGGCCGCAGCCGGAGGTGGAGATCATCCTGCCCAAGCCCGCCGAGGAGAAGCCCGAGGAGACCGCCGCGGAAGAGGAAGCGCGCGTGTTCGCACGGCTGCGCGAGATGGGCGGGGGCACCAAGACCGACGAGGAGCCGCCGCAGTGACGGCGCGATCGGCAGGGTAGCAGCCGGCGTCATTGCATCGCCCGATAAAGCAAGGGGCTCGCGGGAAGCGATTCACCGCGAGCCCCGAAACGTCCGGCCCCTACGGGTTCCCGGACCACTTTCAAACTCGATGAGACAACGCGCTACAGTGCACCTTGTTCCCAGCCCTCACGCCATGGCGTGAGCGCTCC
>VBAB01000689.1 GCA_005888525.1 Alphaproteobacteria bacterium | reverse complement strand
GAGCGGTCACGGCCGGCCCGCGCTCCAAATCTCCCAAGGCCAATTCCGTCGGGCTGGTGGCGAACTCGAACAGCCAATTCGTGATGACCAGAAACTCCGAGCGGCTCACTTTGTTGTCGCCATTGCGATCGAGCTTCAGCAGTAGCTCCTTGCCCGACTTGGCGCCCATGGCCGGAAGGATGCTCTCGAGCTCGGCTACGTCGAGGAAGCCATCTCTGTTCTTGTCGAGCTCGCTGAACCGAACGCTGTAGTACGCCGTTGCTTCCTCGAGCGTGATCCGGCCCTTGCCGGCCCTGTCGATCCTCTTGAATTCTTCAATGTATTCAAGGCGCACCGGCGAAATTCGCTCAGCCGCCGAGGGGCTGATGCTCGATTGGCACCCGGCTGCCGCCAGGCACAGGATCATCGTTGCCGCTGCAGCCAGTTTCATGTTGTCGGCCGGCGTTTCCATTGCGCTTCAAGCTGCAAAAGCCAGGTGGCGTAGGCCCTATCACAGCCGTATGTCCTGGCAAGGACAAGAGCCTGCCGCCCTCTGGCCATCGGGCAGATCGCCACAAGGTTGGCAGGGCGCCCGCACCCTTTTACAATCGTGGTGCCGCCAGCCACTCTGGGTCTGGCTAAACTGCCACAATGATCGAGCTGGACGATCAGAACGATCATCCCGTCACAATGACAGTTCCGTTTTGTAGAGGAGGTCTTGTAGAGTATGCCTGGTTCAACCGATGCAGCCGTCCTCCCGCACCCCGAGCTAGGTGCCGTTATGCGTCTTACGCGCCCTCTTGTAGCTGCCATTGTCGTGGTTGTGTCCGCAGGGGCCGGTTATGTCGGCAGCCTCGTTTGGCCAATGCCGACGGTCTCGGGTTCAGCGATGCACTCGGCTACCACAGGCAAGATCAGTTCCACTGAGCCCGAGCCAAAGGAAAGCACGCCGCCTCTCCCCACCCATGTGTCCAAGCCGGCTCCGGCCACCGATGCGATCATACCTTACGAGCTTCCCCCGTCGTCCCAACCTTCGGCCGTTGTGACTGCGAGCTTGCCGGAAAAGGCCCAGACCGAAGTGCGCGGCATCTCGACAAGCTCTCCCGAATCGTCCGTCGCCGTGCTTCATCGGGCTCCTACCGAACAAGCGCAGGCTGGTGGACGCGTCGTACCCAAGACGAGCACAGTCGTCATCAGGAACGAGCGCCCCGCGGCCGCCCGACGCAAGGCAGCGAGCGCGAAAGTGTCTCGCATTGTGCGCGCCCCAGCAACCAGGGCAGCATCATCCAGCGTTGTGGAGTTTGCTCCCAATCCCCGCGCCAACCAGGCAGCGCGCGATTTCATGGCGCACCCATCGAGGAATTAGTCTCGATCGGTCCTCAATCAGCCGCATCCGATTTGCGGCCACCTGCGTGCACAGGCGCGAGCTCCACCTGGTTCGTATTGTAGGTGGTTGCTCCGCAAGGCGCGGACCGGTCGTCGGTCAGCACGTTGGCGCAGCCCCGCGTGTCGGCGCCCTCGCCGTCCGGGGTGAACCAGGCGCCCTCCTTGATCGACACCGCGCCCTGCGCAATGCGCTCGGTCACGCGCGCCGGCAGTACGACAGTGCCGCGCGCGTTGAACACGCGCACGACGTCGCCGTCGGCGATGCCGCGCGGGCCAGCATCTGCCGGGTGCAGCCACACGTCGTCGCGGTCGATGCGGCCGAGCACGGGCTGGTTGCTGTGGATCGAGTGCGTGCGCGCCCGAGACTTGGGCGTAAGCAGCTTGAGGGGATAGGGCGAGCCCTCCCGGAATGGCGGCACCCAGGTGGGGATCGGCGGGATGGGGCCGAGCCCATAGGGATCGGGGTTCGCCGCCAGCGCCATCGAATAGATCTCGATTTTGCCCGAGGGCGTTGTGAACCTGTGGCGCTCGGGGTCTCGAATCTCGCGGGCGAAGGCGACCGCGTCGTCGGGTGCCGCGAAGCGGGCGACGCCGTTCTCGGCGAAGGCATCGAAGTCGTCCACGGCGTCTCGCGTCAACTCGCGCAGCCAGGCCATCTCGCTCTTGTCGCTGTAGCCCGCGATGCCGACACGGCCGGCTAGGTCGGCGAAGATGTCGATGTCATTGCGGCACTCGCCCATCGGCTCGATCGCCTGCTTCATGAAGATGGCGTAGTGCCCGGCACCCGCCCACGGCGTGTGCACGTCGTTGCGCTCCCAGA
>VBAB01000688.1 GCA_005888525.1 Alphaproteobacteria bacterium | reverse complement strand
CGGCGGCCTCGCGTGCGCTCCGTTAGGAGAACTGGGAGAACTCCTTCCGTGAGTATGTGCACAAGCCCATGGCACTGGTCGACCGCAGGCTCGAGCTCATGCGTGCACGGCTCGCGCGCGACAGCCTCATGTATCGGCTCATGCCGGCCGTGGAAGGCCTTCAAAGTGGCGCCATCCACCAAAGAACGAGAACTCCAAAGGCGACTGTAGCCAGGCCAAGGGCTGCGCCGTCGACTGCCGCACTGAAGCGGGAACGTGCTGGAGTGGGCATTCCTCTACCTCCCAATCTCGCGAAGCGCCTGACAAACGCAGCCGCCAGTTCGGGGTTGCAATGTTAGAATGAAAAGGGGGTTAGATTAGCCCGCACCCCGATTCAGACCCGCCTTTTCGCCGACGGGCGCTGGGCCTCCAGGCCCATACCATGCTCGACGCGGTACCAGATCCGGGAGGACCGTTCCCTTTCCAGATTAAATTGCAATTCCTTAGGAACGCGACCACATCCATGTGGATTGACTTGCTAGCCGGGACCGCAAAGGAGGCGGTCATGGATGACCACACGTTCCTCCTGTTGAGGCAGGTCGACGATCAGATACGTCGAATAGAGCTGCTGATTGAGCAGCACCGGCTGCACATCATGAGCTTGCATCCATCCCGCCGGCGATGCGAGGACACCAAGCTGAAGTCGCTGATGAGCGACTACGCGAGGCTCCTCGATTACCGGCGCGCACTCACGACCGAGCGATCTTACGACGTGATGCACTGACCCGGCGTTCGCTCAACACGATGCCTTATCATGTGGGTCCGCTCATAGGTCCCACCCGTGATTCTCGGAGCGGCCCGCCAGCTGCCCGGCCGTCTCTTCTCTGATTGATATGAAGCGAAAGTGCAGGCCATCGATCAGCCGCGTTACTTCTTCTTTTTCTTTGGTACCTTCTTCCCTGCCTTCCGTGCTTGCGATAGGCCGATTGCGATGGCTTGCTTCCGACTTTTTACCCGCCGGCCGCTTCCACTCTTGAGCGTACCCTTCTTCCGTTCATGCATCGCCTTGCCCACTTTTCTGGAAGACGCTCTCGAATACTTTCGCGCAGCCATGCTTTACCTCCTCGGAAACACCAGAGCGCAACGCGAATACCGCAGTTCAGGTTCCGCCTGAGATTAGGATTAGGGCGTCGGGCGCGCACCAACAGCCGCCCTCAACGAAAGTTGCCTTTCCTAATCTTCGATCAAACAATCCCGACAAATCCGAATCGGCCCGCATTTTCTATAAGGCGTGGAGGGACGCGGAGGCGGACCCGACCTATAGCTCCCGAGGAAGGCATGGAAGGAGGACGCCGACTCGATTTTTCACCACGGCCGGAACTGACCTCAGGCATCACCGTTGTTACATTGCCGCAAGAGGCGCATGTGTACCCGTGAAGATCGCGCAGATTTCTCCCCTCATCGAAAGCGTGCCGCCCCGTCTTTACGGAGGCACTGAACGTGTGGTTGCGTACCTGACCGACGAGCTCGTCCGGCAAGGTCACGAGGTCACCCTGTTTGCCAGCGGCGACTCCAGAACCTGCGCAAATCTGGTGCCTGCGTGCCGCCAAGCCTTGCGGCTTGACCCGGATGTCCGTGAGCATATCCCGTATCACGCGATGATGCTGGAGCAAGTGAAGCGTCTTGCCGGCCGGTTCGATGTGCTGCACTTTCATACCGACCTCTTGCACTTCCCGGTCTTCTCCGGGACCGGGCACGCAACGCTAACCACACTGCATGGACGGCAGGACCTCTTCGAACTGCGGGAATTCTACACGACCTTCCCGGACATGCCGCTGGTCTCGATTTCCGATGCTCAGCGCGCTCCCATTCCGAGCGCGACTTTCGCCGGCACGGTGCTCCACGGGCTTCCGGCAGACTTGCTGGCACCGAGCTTTCGGCCGGCGGGCGACTATCTCGCCTTCCTCGGCCGCATCTCTCCGGAGAAAGGCGTCGATCGTGCCATTGAAATCGCCCGCGCGGCCGGCATGCCGCTCAAAATTGCCGCGAAAGTCGATCGCGCCGACGAGGCCTATTTCCGGGAACGCATCGCACCCCTTCTGAACACCGCCGGTGTCAAATTCATTGGCGAGATCAACGACGGCCAGAAGGCTCGGTTCCTGGGCGAGGCCGCGGCTCTTCTCTTTCCCATCGATTGGCCTGAGCCATTCGGCCTCGTCATGATCGAGGCCATGGCCTGCGCCACGCCGGTGCTGGCGTTCGATCGCGGCTCGGTGCGCGAGGTAATCGACCAGGGCGTCACGGGATGCATCGTGGCGAATGTTCGGGAGGCCATCCAGGTCGTCAGATGGACGTCGCAGCTGGATCGCAAGGCCGTCCGCCGCCGGTTTGAGCAACGCTTCACGACGCGTCGTATGGCAGACGCCTACCTTCGCCTGTACCGGACGCTGATCGCTCAGCGCTCCCGCGACAACGTCATCCCAATGGCGCGTGCGCTTGCAGTTCGGCCAGGGGTGGAACAATGGCAGATTCAGCCGTCCGCCTAACTATTTCGGGCTGCTTCGCCGAGGACCGGAGCGCGTGCTCACCCCCTGCCTGCCCTCAAGCGACGCGCAATCGGCAGTGCCGTCCTCATAGGCGGTAGCTATATCAGGCTCGGATGTGAGTAGCGCGTCGACGTCCCTTTTTGATCGGACTGTTCCACTTGGACCCCGGGCCGACATACGCCGCGTCCTCCCGAACCCTTGTTCCCTGAGGCGCTGAATCCCGCCGCATCGGGGTGGGTCTCCCGACCTTTGGGTTAAACGCAATCATTGGATTAAACGTCGACGAATGAGGGGGGTCTGCAACTCAACGCGTTGTGCGTCGCAACGGGAACGGAGGGATCGTGATGGCGTTTCCAAAGACTCGTCACAGAAAATGGAGATTCATATGATCAAGTACGTCCTGCCCGTCGCCATCCTCATCGGTGCGACTGCACCCGCCTTCGCGGCCGAGTACTACGTCGTTCGCGGACCGGACAAGAAGTGCAAGGTGGTCGAGACGCGCCCGACTGACAAAACCATGGTGGTCGTGGGTGACAAGGCCTACGTGACGCGCGAGGAAGCGACGAAGCAACTCGCGGTCGTCTGTAAGGAATAAAATCCTAACGGAGCTAGTGGTGACGGGTAGGGACCCTGCTCGTCACCATTTTCGGATCAGGACGACGCGAACGCGAAATGCAATCTTGGTGGTGGGCGCATCTCTTTTGATCGCCGTGGGATCTACACTGCGCAGCAGTCTCAGGCGTTCTGCGCCCAGCTGGGTGCAAGCAAGTAACACAAGCGAGCAAAT